>NZ_JAMYLP010000164.1:0-6196 GCF_040318085.1 Mesorhizobium sp. M1322 | reverse complement strand
GGTCAACACTACTCGTGGACATGGACAACCTCCTCGCCCCGGGTCAGTCAGGGAAAGCAGCACACCCAGCGTTTCGGAGGCGATCAAGTGCTGGGCGAAAGCTTCCTGCACGCGAGCGCACTCCCGAATGCTCTTGCGCTGAAGGTCAGGTTCCCGACCTCGATTTGGAGGTTCAAGTCTGCAACGCCCAAGGTCGTCAACGGGTCGGTTTCGGACGAAAAGCGAAGGTCCGCTCCCGAAAAGCGTCGGGAATGTCTGGAAATGGCGCAACCTTCCGGTTTAGGAACCGGAAAGTCTGACCCGTTCCAGACCTTCCCGAGTATTGTCGCAAAGGGCTCGAACTTTAGCCATTCGCGACATTCCTAGGGTGGAGTAAGCTGCTATTGACCTGTGCTGCGCAATCCTCTCAGGCCGCCTCCCGGGTTCAATTGGGTGTAGATGCTTTCATCCTCCGCGCCGATTGACGCGGCAGGGTTCCGTCCCCTGCGGATCCCGATCTCACTCCTCAGCATGCGCTAGCTCCGCATGACATTGATGCCTCGGACAAACACATCCGGGCTTCGCCGTGCGCCCGCGTGGTGCTAACCTGCCTTAGACCAAACGGAGGGTGTCATGGACATTGCCGGGTGGCTTTCGAGCCTTGGGCTCGGCAAATATAGCAGAACCTTCGCCAAGAACGAGATCACGCCCGAAGTGCTCCCGCATCTGTCGGATGCGGACCTCAAGGCGCTGGGGCTGCCGATGGGCCCAAGGAAGCTCGTGTTGGCCGCGATCGCCGAACTTGGCAAGCGCAGTATGGAGGATCCCGCCACAGCGGCCCGAATTGAACCGATCCCTGGAAGTGGTCCACCGCCTCGCCCGGAAGCTGAACGTCGCCAGTTGACGGTGATGTTTGTCGATCTGGTTGGATCGACCGCATTGTCAAGTCAATTGGACCCCGAAGAGATGGGGGAGGTGATCCGGAAGTACCAGCACGCGGTTACCGGGGAGATCAGGCGTCTGAATGGCCATGTGGCGAAGTACATGGGCGACGGGGTGCTGGCCTATTTCGGCTGGCCGCGTGCGCATGAGGACGAGGCCGAGCGAGCGGTGCGGGCCGGGCTTGCCATTGCCGCTGCAGTCGCCGAGCTGGCGACGCCCGCGAAAGTGCCGCTGGGTGCGCGAGTGGGCATTGCCACGGGTCTGGTGGTGGTAGGCGATTTGATCGGCGAAGGTGCAGCGCAGGAGGAGGCGGTGGTCGGCGCGACGCCGAACCTGGCGGCACGCCTGCAAGCACTTGCCCAGGTTGGCAATGTGGTCGTGGCCGGAACGACCCGGCTGCTGCTTGGCGAGCTCTTCGAGCTGGTTGATCTCGGCACCCACGATCTGAAGGGGTTCGCCCAGCCGGTGCGGGCATGGCTGGTCATGGGCGAGAGCCGAGCCGAGGGCCGCTTCGAGGCGCTGCACGGGATGCGCCTCACGTCGCTCGTCGGCCGCGATGAGGAAATAGCCTTGCTCCTCGACCGCTGGCGGCAGGCCAAGGACGGTAGGGACCAGGTGGTGCTTCTGTCGGGCGAGCCGGGCATTGGCAAGTCCCGCATCGCAATCGCCCTGCGCGACCACCTCCGCCGCGAGAAAAGCTTGTCGCTGCGCTATGACGGCTCGCCCTATCACATCAACAGCGCTCTGTTCCCGGTGCTGGACCAGCTGCGTCGGGCTGCCGGCTTCGAGCGCGAGGATGCGCCAGAGGTGAAATTGGCCAAGCTGGAGGCATTGCTTCCCGCGGCTGAGCCTCACCCGAAATCGCCGATCCCGTTGATCGCTGAGTATTTGTCGATCCCGACAGGCGACCGCTACCCGGTGCCCGAAGTCGCCCCGGAACAGAAAAGGGCGAAGACGTTTCAGGCGCTGCTAGCCCAGCTTGAGGGCCTCGCGGCCAAGCAGCCGGTGCTCATGACGGCCGAGGATGCTCACTGGTTCGATCCCACCAGCCTTGAGCTGTTCGATCGCATTGTCGATCGGATCGAGCGGCTGCCGGTACTGCTGGTTGTTACCTTTCGGCCCGAGTTCGCGCCACGGTGGACCGGCAGACCGCATGTGACGCTGCTGACGCTCAGTCATCTCCAACTGAACGAAAGCGCAGCACTCATTGACCATCTCACTGGCGGCCGGCCGCTTCCCGGCGAAGTGCAGGCGCATATTCTCGCCAAGACCGAAGGCATTCCCCTTTTCGTCGAGGAACTGACAAAGGCGGTGCTCGAATCCGGTCTGCTGCGCGCGGCCGGCGAGCGCTATGAGCTTGCCGGCCCGCTGCCACCGCTCGCCATCCCCTCGACGTTGCAGGACTCGCTCCTGGCTCGCCTTGATCGGTTGTCGCGGTTAAGGAAGTGGCGCAAATCGGCGCTGCTATCGGCCGCGCGTTCAGTTACGAATTGCTCGCCGCGACCGCGCAGATGGACGAGCCGAAGGTCAGGACCGCTCTGGACGAACTTGTTCACGCAGAACTGGCATTTTGCCGCGGCAAGCCTCCGGACGCGATCTACACCTTCAAGCATGCGCTGGTTCGGGATGCCGCCTACCAGTCGCTACTGAAGAGCCGACGAACAGCGCTCGACCAAAGCGCGCAGCAAACGGCGTCAGGCTTAGCGTAGGATTTCGCCCTCTACCGCAAACGACCCCATATTGCTCGTGACTTTCAGGCCATTGTGACATCGTCAGGCCAAATGGCGACGCCTGGCAGAGCGATAAGTGACTGATTTCGTTGAGGTCGTGGAACGCTTGCAAAACGGGCGGCTGGCAAGGTAGATGCGATCGTCTTTGATAGTCGCAGCCCTGCAGGCCGACGGAATCTCGGCGGAAGCGGCTCGTCAACGCGTGTCGCGTGCGGTCCAGCCGATACGCCGTTTCCCGATCCCACTTTTTCCGAAGCGTGAATCTTTCCTGTACCTGCAGGAGGACCGCAATTCGGAGCGGTTTTGGCATAATTTCCTGCGTGATCTTCGGGTGTCCAACGCGGTTTATGCGGCGGCGATTGACGGTGTTATCGCGCGAGGGGGTCTCGTTACGGCAGACGGCTTCGCCGTAATAAGCGGTGCGCCCGTCATTCCGCAAAGGGGCCAAGTCGCAGCCGACTTGGTCGCAAAGCGACTTGTCTCGGCCGGATTCGTCAAGGAGGTAAGCGACATTGAGCAGGGACGCTGCTTCTCCCTTGCGGCATCTTTTGGAAGCCCCAGTTTGGCGTCAGTGCGGGCCCGGGCCCTAACCGAAGCGGTCCTCCTTGATGGCGTTAGGGAGTGGGCACGGAAAATCGGCCTTGCCGGCTACAATACTCTGCTTATTCGGGGCGACCCGAACCTTCGGCCGATCGGACCTTTTGCGTTCGATCTCGCCGGCCCCAGCTACCTGCTTCCACTTCAAGGCTCGGCGACAAAGCCGGGTTTTGTTGTCGCCGATGTGTTCGCGGAAGGCATCTTAACCTTGGAACAGGTTCAGTTCTTTATCCGAAAGGCGCGGATGTTGAATGCCACTCTTAGCGGCATCGGTGTCCTGTCGATCCTTGTCTCTGAAGGCTTCACCGGCCCTGCACTGACTGCCGGCCACGCCGCCGGCGTAATGTTGGCCACGCCGAAAGATCTGTTTGGAAGGAGGGTAGGGCTTGCGATCACTTCGCTCGTTGAGACATTGAAGAACGCGGCAGCGTACGCCTCATCAAGCCCCGAACGGCTCACGTCGTTAATTGAGAGCCTTCTCGATATTGAAGGTCGTGCCGGCAACTTGCGCGGCATATTGTTCGAGTTGGTTGCCGGCTACCTCGCGCGGCGCGATGCCGTTTCGATTGACATGGGCGTGAGGGCGACCGATCCCGCGACGGGCAAGACCGCGGACATAGATATTCAAAAAGTAACAAGCCAAGCAAGTTCCGTCACAGCGATCGAGTGCAAAGGAAAGGAGCCTGGTGGGGTGCTGGAGAAAGGCGAGGTCGAGGAATGGCTTCGCAAGATCGCCATTATGCGTTCCCACTACCGAGCTCATCCAGTGTTTAGGGAAGCTGATGTCCACTTCGAGCTATGGACATCGGGAACCATCCAGCTAGATGCCCTTGCGCTCCTTAATGAGGATAAAGCCAAGCGGGTAAGGGCAACTATCGCCTGGAAGGACGGCCAGGACGTGATGGTCCTCGCACGCAAGCACAAGGAGAAGTCTATCGCCGACGCGCTCAACCAGCACTTCATTGCCCAACCCTCTCGCGGATATCGCGAGACAACTTGGTGTGGATCAACGAGCGCCGGCAATTTCTGCCTGATTCTCGAGCTCTGTGTTCGAGAGATGTGCGAAGCGCATCTGCTGCCTCGAGCGGGAAATCCACCAGTTTGTGTCCGTGGTCGGTTCAAAGAGGATTGACGTCAACGAAACCGCTTGTGAGCGGTGGACATTATATGGTACATGCACGCTCCATGGGGTGGTATGGAAGAAGGTCGCGCAAAACAAATCCCGGTGGTGTTCTATCGCACGTCTGCCGGGACAGAGATTGTAAGAGAATGGCTTCAGGGCCTCGACCCTGGAGACCGCCAGGCCGTGGGGTTGGACCTGATGAGGGTGCAGTATCGATGGCCGGTTGGGATGCCATTGTGCCGTCCGCTAAAGGACGGACTATGGGAAGTCCGAACTACCTTGCCGAGCCCTCGGATAGCGCGGGTTCTGTTTTGTGTACATGCCGAGGCAATTATCGTCCTTTCTGGCTTTATCAAGAAGACCCAGAAAACACCTGACGACGAAATGGTGCTTGCGCGCCGAAGAATGCGTGAATTCCTTGATTGAGGAGTCGATTGAAATGGCAAGTGTACAAAAGGCTGGCAAGCGCTCGATCGAGGGCCTTTCCACGCTCAATAACTTCCTCGGGGATATGGGCAAGCTTGAGGAGTTCCAGGCGGTTGCGATTAAAGAAGTCCTCGCGTGGCAGATTGTGGAAGCGATGAAAGAGCAGCATCTCTCGCGCAAGCGTTTGGCCGAGCGGATGGGGACAAGCCGCAGCCAGATAGGTCGTCTACTCGACCCAACGGATGGAAATGTGACCCTTGCAACGCTGCAGCGGGCGGCGGAGGTAGTTGGCCGCAAGGTACGTATCGAACTGATCTGAGACATATTCCGGGGGGACTATGAGGCGGGATTATCGGCTCTACGAGCTGCACGACGACGAGTTCGAGCGCCTCGTCGTTCGTATTTGTGTGCGGTGGTTTGGCGAAGGCGTCACGCCATTCGCCCCCGGCAAAGATGGTGGACGAGATGGAAAGTTCCATGGGACGGCGATCGGCTTCCCTAGCACATCGGCGCCGCTCTCGGGGCACGTCGTCTTCCAGGCGAAACACGTCAATGCGAGCGACCGCTCATGCTCCGATCGAGATTTCGTCACGCTTCTGAGAAAGGAGCATGCGCAGATCAAGCGACTCGCCGCCGAAGGGCTCTGCGATCACTACATCCTCTTTACGAACCGGAAGTACAGCGGCGGAGCGGACGAAAAGCTGATCAAGGAGCTGTTGGCACTTGGGATAAAGAGCGCTGAAATCGTTGGCACTGAACGTCTGTCATTGGCGCTTGATGACTTCGCTGAAATTCGCAATGAACTTCCCAATCGGTTCGATCCGTCCCCGTTTCGCTTCGAACCTGACGAACTTGTGGAGGTAATTCGCGCAATCCACGATTACACGGACGATCGGGAAGCCGGAGATGTCAATGGTGCGGAAGACTTTGAGAAGCTCAAGCTACACGAAAAGAATAAAATCAACGGCCTCAGCGCGAGCTATTATGAGTCAATAATCGTTGACGGGTCGATGCCACATTTTGGACGGGTCGATCAGTTTCTGAAGAACCCGCGGAATGCCGAGTTTGCTGAACTTTATTACGACGCGGCCGACGAACTGAAGCAAAAGATCTTCGTAAAACGGGAAGAATTCGCGTCGTTCGATTTCATTTTCGGTTTCCTCTACGAGGAGATCCAGTGTAAGCGCACCGCCTTGCGTGGCAGGCGCCGACTGATCAGCGTGATACTTCATCACATGTATTGCAACTGCGACATTGGCTTGAAGGAACCAGTGTCCGGCATCCGGAGCGGCGAACATGTTGACGCCTAAGTGTCTGAATCAAAACGACTGGTGCAATTTCAAGGTCTTGCGAGGCGACGCGTGAGCAGGCGGATGTGGGCGATGAAGACCCAGGCTTC
>NZ_JAMYLP010000163.1:0-6241 GCF_040318085.1 Mesorhizobium sp. M1322 | reverse complement strand
CACTACAGGGGGAAAACTGTAACCCATGTATCCGGTTCAAAGTGTTACCCATCTATCAACTGGACACCGGCAGGCAGATGAGGGGCGGCGCCGACATCGATAGTTGGTCTGAGGCCCTGCGGTTCTGCGAAATTACCTACCCCGAAATCCGCTCGATCACCGCGCCGCAGCCGGACAGCTTTTCTTCCAGCCGTTCAAAACCGCGGTCGAGATGATAGACCCGGTTGACCGTGGTCTCGCCTTCGGCCGCCAGGCCGGCGATGACCAGCGACACCGAAGCGCGAAGATCGGTCGCCATGACCGGCGCGCCCTTCAGCTTCGAAACGCCGTCGACGATCGCCGTCTGGCCGGACAGTGTTATGTGGGCGCCGAGCCGGGCAAGCTCCTGGACGTGCATGAAGCGGTTTTCGAAGATCGTCTCGGTGATGCGCGACTTGCCCTTGGCCATCGTCATCAGGCCCATGAACTGCGCCTGCAGGTCGGTCGGGAATGCCGGGAACGGCGCTGTCGTCACGTCGACCGGCGCAATGCCGGCGCCGTTGCGCCTGACGCGGATGCCGGAATTGGTCTGCGTGATCTCGGCGCCGGTCTGGGAAATCACGTCGAGCGCGGTCTGCAACAGGTCCGCCCGCGCACCTTCCAGCACGACGTCGCCGCCGGTCATGGCGACGGCCATCGCATAGGTGCCGGTCTCGATGCGGTCGGGTATCACCCGGACGCGGGCGCCCGACAGCGCTTCGACGCCATCGATGGTGATGGTCTCGGTGCCGGCGCCATAAATCCTGGCGCCCATGGCGTTGAGGCATTCGGCGAGGTTGACGATCTCGGGCTCGCGGGCGGCGTTTTCGAGCACCGTCTCGCCCTTGGCCAGCGACGCCGCCATGACAAGCACGTGGGTGGCGCCGACCGACACTTTCGGGAAGACGTAGCGATTGCCGACAAGCCGGCCGTTCCTGGTCTTGGCGATGACATAGCCGGTGTCGACGTCGATATCGGCGCCCAGCACCTGAAGGCCTTCCAGGAAAAGGTCGACCGGGCGCGTGCCGATGGCGCAGCCGCCCGGCAGCGAAACCTTGGCCTCGCCCATGCGGGCAAGCAGCGGGCCGATCACCCAGAACGAGGCGCGCATCTTCGACACCAGCTCGTAAGGTGCGGTGGTGTCGACGATGTTGCGGGCGGAGAGATTGATGGTGCGCGAATAGCCCTCCTGCTGCTTTTCGCGGCGGCCGTTGACCGAATAGTCGACGCCATGATTGCCGAGGATGCGGATAAGCTGCTCGACATCGGCCAGATGCGGCACGTTTTCCAGGGTCAGCGTGTCGTCGGTCAGAAGCGAGGCGATCATCAGCGGCAGCGCGGCATTTTTCGCGCCCGAGATCGGGATGCTTCCGGCAAGCTTGTTGCCGCCGACAATTCTGATGCGATCCATGGAAGAACGTCCCCTCGGCCAAAAGGCCGGTTTTCAATCGGTTGAGTCTGTTATGGCCGGTCTAGACCCCGGCCCCGTCTAAACCATTGGCCGGCTTGGTTCAAGAAACAGGATTCCCGCGCCCTGGCCGGCCTGTTGATATAGGTCAATCCTTTTGCGTTTCCCTTAAGGCGCCTAGCCCTTCCGGCCGCTGGTCGGCCCCGCCGGTGCGCCGCGAGCGCGACTGCGCCTTGCGCTTCTGCAGATTGGCGCGCAATTGCTCGGCAAGCCGGGTCTTGCGGTCGACCTTATTCGGTTGACCGTTCTTTTTCGATGGACCGCCCTTGTCAGGTGGGCCGCCCTTGTCAGGTGGAGTTTTCTTGTCGTTCATGGTTCCGTCCCGGCCAGCCCGCTATCAAGGGATAGCCAACATTGTGGCGCTGCCATGTCCGGAAAAGCCGTCGGAGCGGGCTTTCACAGATGGCTTGCGCTTGGCCTTGCGCTTGCCGGTTCGATATGGCAGAAGCCCCGCCATCGGCGGCTGCGGTAGCTCAGTGGTAGAGCACTCCCTTGGTAAGGGAGAGGTCGAGAGTTCAATCCTCTCTCGCAGCACCAGCCTATCCCATTGATTGGGAACAACTAACTGAATTTGCTATGGTATCGGCCGTCTCCAGTGGTACACAGGAGCGATACACATGGGTCTATTGATGCCGACGCCAGTCCGAAACCCCAAGACCTCCATTTATGAACTTCGTGTCCGAGTTCCCGCCGACCTTGTGGAAATTGCTCGCGGGAAGGTCGTCGGCCTTCCTGTTGGTGATAGCGTGCGGCAAGTCACGAGCGGGGACGCGGTAAAGGTATCGCTCGGAACCCGAGAGCCTAATGAGGCCAAAACCAGACACGCCGCAGCCTATGCAGCACTGACATCTTTCTGGGCTGCGCTCCGGAATGGTCCGACAGCTCTTTCGCAAAAGCAGACCTTCGCGCTCGCGGGTGAGGCTTATGCCGCATTTGTGGCCGCATTTGACGAGAACCCGGGCTCCGCCGAGCGCTGGCAAAGGGTGTTACGGGTAAACAGTGCGGCGAGGGCGGGCAAGCTCAATCCGCTCGCTATTCCCGACCAACGCCAACGGCTAAAAGACATCGAAGCGCGATTTGGTGATTTGGTCTCCGGCCTGATTGCCAACAAGGGCCTTGTCATTGACGACCAGAGCCGCCGCAACGTCCTGATGACAGTGGCGGACGCGCTTGACCGAGCGGCGGCGATCAATCTCGCCAAGGCCGGCGGAGACTACTCCGGCGCTGGAACTACCGCTGTTTATCCCGCGTTTGAAAAGCCCGGCACGAGGTCGACAGGCGGCGGCGCGGCGTCCAAGATTTCTCTGGTCTCCATTATCGATGAAGAGAAGCGACGCCGATCGCTAGGAAAAGATGCAGTCGGGCTTAATGCCAAAACGGAGCAGAAATTTCGCCGGCACTCGGCCAGCTTCACCGCGTTCGCGGACAGCGATGACGCCGCTGTCATCACTACGAAGCTTGTGCGCGATTGGATGGAGGACCTGCTTGCAAAGGGCCGGGTGAGCAACCGCACGGTCAAGGATATGTTGTCGAGCGTTCGCACTGTCGTTCAGTGGGGCAGGGAACATCGCCCCGATGAGTTTCATCCCGTCGCGAACCCGGTTTCCGGCGTGGCCCCGCCCGAAGCGCGTTCGCGGCCCAGCAGCGATCTCACCTACACACTTGAAGAAGCGAGGCGCGTCCTTGCCGGCGCCCGCAATTCCACCAATCACAATACCCGCTGGCTGCCTTGGTTGTGCGCTTACTCCGGGGCGCGGGTGGAGGAAATAGCGGGATTGCGAAGGGAAGATTTCTTCAAATCCGGCGATGACTGGTTCTATCACGTACGAGCCAAACCGAACCGGTCGATAAAGAACATTAACAGCGAGCGGCGTGTCCCCGTTCACCCAGCGCTTATCGATGAAGGCTTGATCGATTTTCTGGACAGAGCGAAGCTTGGCGTCCGGCTTTTTACCAGATCGCCATCCCAAGACATTTCTCGATTTGTGAGGGGCACAATCAAGATAGAGCGAAACGTTCCGCCCAGTCACGGCTGGCGGCACCTGTTTGAAGACCTTTGCACTGCCGCAGGTGTCTCGGACGATGCCCGGGCCTATATTACGGGGCGGGGAACGGGCACCTCACGGGACCGGTATGGTCGCAGTGACGCGATGTTGCCGGGGCTGGCACGCGAGATTAAGAAGCTGAAGCGGTTTTTCTGACCTCGCCCGAAGGGCGGAAGCGGGGATTGGTCTCCCCGCTCGCAAGGCCCGACGATTAGGCTGGGATCGCCGCCATCGTCGCAAGCCGGTCCACCTCATCATTGTAGGGATCGCCGCTGTGCCCCCGGACCCACTCCCATACAATGTCGCGTCCCTCCGCCAGCGCGTCGAGTGCCTGCCAAAGGTCAGTGTTCTCGACCGGTTTCTTGTCGCTCTTGCGCCACCCCCGCACCTTCCAGCCCGGAAGGTAGACCGTGATCCCATCGATCAGGTAGCGGCTGTCGCTCACGAGCACTATGGGGTCCGGCTCGTCGGACTTCAGAAACTCAAGGGCGCGAATGGCCGCCGTTAGCTCCATTCGATTGTTGGTCGTCTCTGGCTCGCTTCCCTTGAGCCGTTTTACCCTAATCTCTGCTGAACCCTCGATCCTGCGAAGGACAACGGCCCAGCCGCCGTTTCCGGGGTTTGGACTGCATCCGCCGTCTGTATGGATGAGAATATGGCGGCCGGAGGGTCGGATTTGAGTGCTTATGGTCATAGCGTCCTTTCTGTGTGTTTGGTGGTGGGTGTGCACGGTGCACCTACCAAGCGGTGCACAAGCAGATGCTCAAAAGTCGCATTCGAGGTCATCCTCGCGGATGAAGCCCCAGTAATCGGCAAGCAAGGTCACAAAGCCCTGGCCGCCGTATCTGTGCAGCGCCTCGGCGAAAAGCTCTGTATGTTTGGCGGCTTGCTTGCCGAACTTTTCAGCGATGGTCGACCGAAACCGTTCAATCATCGCTTCCTTCATCTCGTCCGAAAACCCGGGCGGTACACGATCTGCCATTTCGTTTCGTGTCTCTTGGAACCGGCCGGGATGTTCGCCCGGGAATTTCTCCCGATAGGCCCGCAGAAGGCCGCGCATATTGGCCACAGTGCGCTCGCTGACGCCTGCCGCTGCAGCGATCTTGGCTTTGGAGTGTGCCCCCGTAAGCACGAGCGTCCACGCCCCCTCCATCCGCTCCATTGGCTTCATCGGCAGTTTCGCTTTTTGGTTTCGCTCGATAGCCTCGACAATCGCTTGCTCAAGGCTCCCTTCAAACCACTCCACGGGAATTGAGGAAGTCGCTTTGAAGGCCCGGTAGGCTCCCAAACGATGGTGTCCGTCGATGCAGTATGCGTCGGTCCCGATGGCGAAGACGGTCACCGGGTCGAGCGTCCGTGCGCCGGCCGGTTTGGCCTCAAGGGCACGGACTAGTGCCAGCACGTGGCCAGCATCCACATCTCCTTCTTCGGCAGCTCCCGCGCGGGCCTGAAACAGCCCGGGAGCGGTCTTAATGGCCGTCAGTGGGAGCTTATCGGGTCGCTGCATTTGCTCCCCGTCAGAGCGCTTCACAAGGTGCTGAAGTCGTTCAATCGCCTCCAGAGGTCGTTCATGCCGTATGGGCGTCCCCATCGTCGACCCACCGGGATCGCACGACAAACTGGCTGGTTCTCCTTTCATCATTTCAGTTCCCTCATTGCTTCATAAAACCTCTGCTTCTCGGCCCGTTCTTGTTCGCGGTCGCGTTCTTCCAAAGCCCCTAGTTGAAGACCAACGGCACCGAACACGACCCATAACTTCTGACCGAGAATTGCCCCGACCTTCGGGCGCAGCTCGCGATAGACCCATTGCTGCTTAAGGCTCTTGTCGTCATCGCGGATGCCCCTGTGTCGGCCCGACAGGCTTCGTACGCGCCTCGCGAGTTGGATGCGGAATGCGGCGTCTGAAGCGAACCGATGAGGTAAGTCGTGCTGCAACATGAAGATTGCGCAGACGGTGACGGCCACCGACCAGAAGGGAACGTCGGCCGCGATGTTTACCAACTCGTTTGCTGCGGCTCTTTGGTATCTGTTACCGACGCGCCGGTCGGCATCGGTTCGAGCCGAGGCGATGAGGTCTTGCCAGCGGCTTTCCAGTTCAGCCCAGACCGGACTTTCAGCATTCTTGGCGATGCGCCGACGCACGCGGTCGCAATACGAGTGAAGTTCTGACCTTCTCACCGCCCGCTGCTCATGATGTCCCTGTCGTCTAATGATGCTTTTGTGGCGGCGGCAGTGCCCAGAATAGCGCGAAGCCGTGGGCAGGTCGCAGTGCGGGACACGGCAGACTGTGCTCATCGGCTGCCGGTCTTTGCCAAGCAGAATGCGGACCGCATCTGTTGGACTGCGCTCTCCAGGCGGCTGGAGACCTCGGCGTCCGTTACCGGCTTGCCAGAGGCAATTGCGAAAGCCGCGTCGTAAAGGCTGCTTGCGGCGTTGCCGGCCCCGAACAGCACTGCCCTTTCCGTCGCCGTGAGCGGTTGAACCCGGGCGGCCTGCATTTCATCGAGGGCCTGCTCCATCTCCGCTATCGCTTCGATGAAGACATCCTCGTAAAGCTCGTTGGGATAGCTGTTGTCATTTGCGTGGTTCATTTCGTTGTCCTTTTTTGTACCCGCCCCTAGGCCGTGTGGACAGTTACCGCAACCATAGGACAATAGCCGCGAGAGTGACAACGGCGCGGTAATTGCGGGCGGTTTTCTCGAAGCGGGTT
>NZ_JAMYLP010000162.1:0-2500 GCF_040318085.1 Mesorhizobium sp. M1322 | reverse complement strand
TGAAAAGGGAAACAACCCTGACCTACAGCTAAGGTCCCCAAGTTATGGCTAAGTGGGAAAGGATGTGAGGATCCCAAAACAACCAGGATGTTGGCTTAGAAGCAGCCATCATTTAAAGAAAGCGTAACAGCTCACTGGTCTAAATAAGGGTCTTTGCGCCGAAAATGTAACGGGGCTCAAGCCATACACCGAAGCTTAGGGTTTGCAGCAATGCAAGCGGTAGCGGAGCGTTCTGTAAGCTGATGAAGCCATACCCGTGAGGGGTGGTGGAGGTATCAGAAGTGCGAATGCTGACATGAGTAACGTAAGGGGAGTGAGAGACTCCCCCGCCGAAAGTCCAAGGGTTCCTGCTTAAAGCTAATCTGAGCAGGGTTAGCCGGCCCCTAAGTCGAGGCAGAAATGCGTAGACGATGGGAACCACGTTAATATTCGTGGGCCTGGAGGAAGTGACGGATCATTGAGGTAGTCCAATCTTATCGGATTGAAAGGGCTGCTGCGTGGTTCCAGGAAATAGCTCCTCCTTATAGACCGTACCCGAAACCGACACTGGTGGACTGGTAGAGTATACCAAGGCGCTTGAGAGAACTATGCTGAAGGAACTCGGCAAATTGCACGCGTAACTTCGGAAGAAGCGTGACCCTTTTCCACGCAAGTGGAGGAGGGTGGCACAGACCAGGGGGTAGCGACTGTTTATCAAAAACACAGGGCTCTGCGAAGTCGCAAGACGACGTATAGGGTCTGACGCCTGCCCGGTGCTGGAAGGTTAAGAGGAGGGGTGCAAGCTCTGAATCGAAGCCCCAGTAAACGGCGGCCGTAACTATAACGGTCCTAAGGTAGCGAAATTCCTTGTCGGGTAAGTTCCGACCTGCACGAATGGCGTAACGACTTCCCCGCTGTCTCCAGCATAGACTCAGTGAAATTGAATTCCCCGTGAAGATGCGGGGTTCCTGCGGTTAGACGGAAAGACCCCGTGCACCTTTACTATAGCTTTACATTGGCATTCGTAGTGGCATGTGTAGGATAGGTGGTAGGCTTTGAAACCTGGGCGCCAGCTCAGGTGGAGCCACCCTTGAAATACCACCCTTATCACTATGGATGTCTAACCGCGGCCCGTTATCCGGGTCCGGGACAATGTATGGTGGGTAGTTTGACTGGGGCGGTCGCCTCCTAAAGAGTAACGGAGGCGCGCGATGGTGGGCTCAGAACGGTCGGAAATCGTTCGCTGAGTGCAATGGCATAAGCCTGCCTGACTGCGAGACTGACAAGTCGAGCAGAGACGAAAGTCGGTCATAGTGATCCGGTGGTCCCGCGTGGAAGGGCCATCGCTCAACGGATAAAAGGTACGCCGGGGATAACAGGCTGATGACCCCCAAGAGTCCATATCGACGGGGTTGTTTGGCACCTCGATGTCGACTCATCGCATCCTGGGGCTGGAGCAGGTCCCAAGGGTATGGCTGTTCGCCATTTAAAGCGGTACGTGAGTTGGGTTCAGAACGTCGTGAGACAGTTCGGTCCCTATCTGCCGTGGGTGTAGGAATATTGAAAGGATCTGTCCCTAGTACGAGAGGACCGGGATGGACGGATCTCTGGTGGACCTGTTGTGGCGCCAGCCGCATAGCAGGGTAGCTATATCCGGACGGGATAACCGCTGAAGGCATCTAAGCGGGAAACCCACCTTAAAACGAGTATTCCCTGAGAACCGTGGAAGACGACCACGTTGATAGGCCGGGTGTGGAAGAGCGGCAACGTTTGAAGCTTACCGGTACTAATAGTTCGATCGGCTTGATCGTTCTCATTCCCTATGCCCATCCGATGAAATCGGATGGTTTGACCAGCGCTCACGCATGAGCGGCCCTACGGGGCCTATGCTCCGCGAGGGCGCCGGACGACCGGCGACGCGCAGTCGCGCTTGCGGGCTTATGCCCGAAGTGGTCTGCGAGAACGTCGCCATTGGCACGGAAAGACGGGCAAATGGCACAGGCTTATAGCGAGTGGGTATCTTCTACTTACTATTCCCTACTGCCTAATCCCTGACCCAGCTTCTCGAGCAACGTGCGCTTTGCCGACCTGGTGGTTATGGCGGAGCGGCTGCACCCGATCCCATTCCGAACTCGGCCGTGAAACGCTCCAGCGCTGATGGTACTTCGTCTCAAGACGCGGGAGAGTAGGTCGCTGCCAGGTCTGCAAAACGCACGTCGCAATAATCCAAATCTTCTCTCTACCAACAGGCCCGCCAATCGGGAGCCCGGGCCGCGCAAGCGGCCCTTTCAGTTGGCGGAACGCGTACCTAACTAAGCGCTGACTTGCTTGAAAAGTTGACGCGGGGTGGAGCAGCGCCCCGTCCGCCCGCAAAGGCCGAAGGCCTTGAGGACGGACAAAACAAAAAGTCCGGGCTGCCCGGCCGGCATTCGCCGTCAAGTTGACGCGGGGTGGAGCAGCCCGGTAGCTCGTCAGGCTCATAACCTGAAGGTCACAGGTTCAAATCCTGTCCCCGCAACCA
>NZ_JAMYLP010000161.1:0-6313 GCF_040318085.1 Mesorhizobium sp. M1322 | reverse complement strand
GACAACCAGAGAGAAGACGGACAAAACCCGTTTTACGGGGCATGCACATGTGGCATTTCGATTCACTCAAAACTTTCCCCGGACAGCCCTGCCGTGAACGGGGAGAAGGGGCTGGCCGCACCCTCGGCGCTTTTTTTGCAGCGCTGGAGATTGGCGAAATCATTTGCGAAGGCGTCTTTCTCCCCGTCACTATACGGGGAGAAATGCCCGGCAGGGCAATGAGGGGCGGCGCCGAGACCGACAATTCCTGGGTCAGGAGTTGGCGTCTGCGCGTCCGATCGAGGCGCTATCCACCAGCCGTCAGGCTCGCCGACAACAGCAGCAGCCCGAACAGGAAGACGAAGGCTGCGCCGCCGATCTCGACGATCGAATGGATGCGGTTGCCCATGCGGCCGTCACCGGCGAAATAGACCGCCCAGTTTTTGGCCGTCACCGCCAGCGTCGCCAAGACCGAGACCGTGATCGCGGTGCCAAGTGCCATCGCCAGCACCGACAGGATGCCGCCGAACCACAGCCCGTTGAGCATGGCAAAGCTCAGCACGATCAGCGCGCCCGAGCACGGCCGGATACCGACCGCGGCCACCGCCGACCAGGCGGTGCGCCAGTCGAAGCGGTCGCCGGAAAGCAGCGCCGGGTCTGGCGCGTGCGAATGTCCGAACGTCTCGCAGACCTCGCCCGCCGCATGGTGATGATGATCGTGCCCACCATGACCATGATGGTGGTCGTGTGCGCCATGATCATGGTCGTGACCGTCATGCCCATGTGCGTGAAGCGCATGCACTGAATGCGTATGTGAGTGGCCGGCATCTGAGTGGCCGGCATGGGCCGCCGAGAGGCTGTAGGCTGGGTTGGCGCCGAACAGGCGAAGGATAGCGGGGCCGGCCTTACGCCACAAAAGCCAGGCGCCGAACAGGGTGACGAAGACAAAGCTCGTGACTTCGAGGAACCATGCCGCATCGGTCATCGATATGGTGGTGCCGCGCAGGACGAAGTAGGCGAGCATCATCACGAGGATCGCCGTGAGCGCCTGCAGAAGGGCCGAGACAAAGGACAGCATGATGCCGCGCTTGAGCGCGACTTCGTTCGCCACCATGTAGGACGAGATCACCGCCTTGCCGTGACCGGGGCCGGCAGCATGGAAAATGCCGTAGGCGAAGGACAGGCCGATAAGCAGCCACAGCTTGCTGCCATCCTCGCGCATCGCCTTCATCGCGCCTGCAAGCGCGCGGTAGAATTCCTGCTGGCGCAGGTTGATCCACATCAGGATGTGGGCGAACGGGCCGGTGGTGGGAGCCATCCCGTCATTGGTGCCGATGCCGAGCGAGCTCTGGGCGTGGGCGGCGCCGAGGAGGTGCGTCATCACAAGGACGGCGGCCAAAAGGCCGAAGGCCAAACGCAGGGACGGTTTCGTCACCGGATTATCCTTCTGGCTGACAGTTCAGTTCAAGCTTGGTCGCAAAGATCTTACTCATATCGGTGCCTGTCGGATCGTTGAAGAAGGCGTCCGTCAGGGTCTTCTGGTTCTCGGCGAGCGCCTCGTCGGGGTTCGGACGAACGACTTTGCTCGCGCATGTCGACGGCATGCCATCGACCTGCAGATTGGCATCCTCGGTGAAATCGATCGCCGTGTAGAAGGTCGGGTCGTAGACGCCGATATCGATCTTGCCGGCCAACTTCATCGGCGCCTTCGGTTCGGATTCGAACAGGATGATGAGTTGATCGTTCTCGAAATTGGCCATCAGCTGCGGCGGCGGGTTCATCGCCTCGTCCTTGCCGTCGACGGTGACGAGCTGGAAGTAATTGAATTCCGCCAGCGATGCATGGACGGTGTCGGCGACTTCCTTCAGCTCCTTGTCGTCGAGCTTCAGGTCGGAATTCTTGTCGAATTCCATCATTACCGTACTCGAAAACAAATCGTCGAAGCGCCAGAGATGGCGCAACGCCTTCACAGTTTGGTGATCCGGGCTGAGAACCACTTCGAGGCGGGCCTCGGCGAAGACGTGGGGGTGCACCTCGGCCGGGCCGACCGTGGCGAATGTCGCCGCCATGGCCGAAGCCATCATGATTGCTTGCCGTTTCAGGTGCATTCTGGGTGGTGATTCCATCGGCTTGGGTAGATATCGAGAGTTACCAGAAAGGGGGCGAAAATGGGACCGCAAGGCGGCTGAAGGCTTATGCGCTGTCGATCGTCTTGAACCACTGCACCAGGAAGTCGACGAAAACCCGAACTTTTGCAGGCAAATAGCGCCGATGCGGATAGACGGCGAAAATGCCGCCTCCAGGCAGGATGCGCTCATCCAGCGCGGTCACCAGCCGGCCACTTTCGATGTCGGGCGCGGCGATGAAATCCGGCAGGATGGAAAATCCCAATCCCGCCACGGCGGCGGCCCTTGCCGCCATCGGACTGTTGACCTCGATCGGACCGGAGACCGAAACGGTAACCGTGTCGCCGCTGTCGCCCTTGAACGGCCAGTTGGTTAGCCAGCGGCCATTGGTGTCGATGATGCAGGGCACACGGCCAAGGTCCTGCGGCCGCACCGGCATGCCATGCTTGGCGATCAGTTCGGGAGATGCGCAGAGTCGCACCGAAAACGGCGCCAGACGCCTCGCGATCAGCGAGGAGTTCTCCAGCCGCGAAATGCGCACGGCGAGATCGAAACCTTCCTCGACCAGATCGACGAAACGGTCGTCGAGGTGAATGTCGAGCACGATGTCGGGATGCTGCTTGGCGAAGTCGATCAGCGACTGGCCGATCGGTGCGTCGGCAAAAGTGCGCGGCGCTGATAGCTTGATCCTGCCGCGAACGTCGCCGGAGGATTCGCGCACCGCATCGGCCAGGCTGTCGACCTCGCGGACGATTTCCGAGGCGCGGCGGTAATAGGTGTGGCCGGCCTCGGTCAGCGAGAACTGTCGCGTGGTGCGGTTGAGCAGCAGCGCGCCGAGTTCGTCCTCCAGCTCGCGCACATATTTCGACAGCAGCGCCTTGGAGCGGCCGATCTTGCGCGCCGCTGCCGAAAAACCCTCGGCCTCGACCACGTCGATGAAGGCGCGCATGCGGGTCAGCGTGTCCATGTCATGCGCTCCCTTGGTGGGCTGAAAGGATGCGCGCGGCAAGCGCCATCAGCTGCCGGTCGCTGTTCTCAGGTCCAAGCAGCGACATGCCGAATGGCGCACCGTCGGCCTTGCCCAGCGGCAGCGTGATTTGCGGAAAGCCCGACAGGCCGGAAAGGCATAACAGTCTTAGCGCGCGCTCGCGATAGGTCTGCAAGTCGTCGAATGAATCGGCCTTGAGCGGGGCGGCACCCGGAACGGTCGGCAGCACAAGGACGCCGTCCTCGCCGAGACGCTCGGCAAGTTCAAGACGATACGAAACGCGACGTTCCGTTTCATGTTGTGCGGTCGCGAGGTCGATGGTCGCGCCATGCTCGAAGCGCTCCTTGACGCCGGGGCCGAGCATCCGGTCACCCTGCGAGATCCAGGCACCATGATTTTGCCACGCCTCGTATCCCTGCAGCTTGCGGAAGCACCAATAGAGATTGTCGGTGGAATGCGAGAGCGGCGCAATGACCCGCGGCGTGCCCATCATCGAAGAGACATGCCGAACCATGACGCGATATTCATCGGCTTCCTGCGGCCCAAGCGCGAGCCCGTCCAGTGCATCCAGGGCGAGGGGACGCTGCAATTCGTGCCGATGCAGATCATTGCCGAGCAGCACCGTGCCGACCTTTTCGTAGGTGGCCATATCCTTGGCAAACCATCCGAACGTATCGAGGGAGGGGGCCAGCGGCATGGCGCCTTCAAGCGAGATGCGGCCATGCGTAACCCTGAGGCCGATCAGGCCGCAAAAGCTTGCCGGCGCGCGGATCGAGCCGCCGGTGTCGGATCCGATGGCGATGTCGGCCAGCCCGCCGGCTACCGCGGCGGCGGAACCGGAGGACGAGCCGCCGGTGATGCGGTCTGGCGCTGCCGGATTGACCGGCGGCGGAAAATGCGCGTTCAGCCCCATCAGGGAAAAGGCCAGCTCGTCGGTCTGCGTCTTGCCGACGAAGCGCGCGCCCGAATCAAGCAGCGCCTGGACGGCCGGCGCTGTCGCCGAGGCGGGTGAAGCGTCCTGGTATTTCCGTGGATTGCCGCAGCCAGTGCGGTAGCCGGCCACGTCGTAAATATCCTTGACGGCCAGCCGCAGGCCGGCAAGCGGGCCGGATTGCGCATTGGACACGGGGATATCGTCAAGGTCGAGAAAAGCGTTCAGAGGGCCGCGAGTGCCTGTCATGCGTTCGATATCCGGATACAGTTGTTGCAACATTGTTCGACGCCAGGAATTTTACAACCTGGCGTACGATTTTTATTGATTGTGAAATCCTTCGACCTTATATCGCGCTTGCCCAAAGTCGCACGTGCCTGTGGGTGTCCGCCGATCCTCAAAATGGTGAGGGATATCGGTAAGGTAACTGGAGCTAACCCCTCCAGTCGGTTTAGCGGCCAACCGCCAGACCGAGGACACCTTGAAGCAACGACGGTGCGGGCCTTTCTGGTGTTCTGCCGGTCGTCCAAAGACCGGGGTTACTGAAGAGGCACACCTTCATTGCCGGCAGTGCGGAACGGGCTCTCCCAATCCAAGCCAAGGCAGACAAAGCGAACCGAGGCCGGGCAAGGCCAAGGTTCACCGCCGCGAGACGGCGCTTCATGGTTCCGGGGTCTCCACCGGCTGGTTCCATGGATGTGACGTCCCGCCTTTGTCCACCGCGTGTTCGCGAGGTCGATGACCCGCGTCCCGCAGCCTTTGTGCGCGCCGAAAGGCGCTGATGGAGAGACCCCGATGGCTACCCAGCGCATCCTTGACTTCCTCGCCACCCGACGTCCGAACGGCCCCTGCCTCGTCGTCGATCTCGACGTCGTGCGCGACAATTTCCGCGCTTTCGAGAAGGCGCTTCCCGATTCGAAAATCTACTATGCGGTGAAAGCAAACCCGGCGCCGGAAATCCTGCGCCTCCTTGCTGCGATGGGCTCGTCCTTCGACACCGCTTCCGTTGCCGAGGTCGAGATGGCGATGGACGCCGGTGCGCCGGCGGACCGCATCTCCTTCGGCAACACCATCAAGAAGGAGCGCGACATCCAGCGCGCCTATCAGCTCGGCATCCGGCTGTTCGCGGTGGACTGCGTCGAGGAGGTCGAGAAGATCGCCCGCGTTGCACCCGGCGCCCGTGTGTTCTGCCGCGTGCTGACCGACGGCGAAGGCGCCGAATGGCCGCTGTCGCGCAAGTTCGGCTGCGTGCCGGCGATGGCGGTCGACGTGCTGCGCCATGCCAGGACGCTCGGCCTCGACGCCTATGGCGTGTCGTTCCATGTCGGCTCGCAGCAGACCGACCTGACCGCCTGGGACCGCGCCCTCGGCGACGCCAAAAAGGTGTTTGCCACTCTCGCCGACGAAGGCATCGTCCTGAAGATGGTCAATATGGGCGGCGGCTTTCCGACCCGTTACCTCAGGGATGTGCCGGCGGCACAGGCCTATGGCCAGGCGATCTTCTCGGCGCTGCGCAAGCATTTCGGCAACGCTATCCCGGAAACCATCATCGAACCGGGCCGTGGCATGGTCGGCAATGCCGGCGTTATCAAGTCGGAAGTCGTGCTGATCTCGAAGAAGGCCGACAACGACAATGTGCGCTGGGTGTTCCTCGACATCGGCAAGTTCGGCGGTCTGGCCGAGACGATGGACGAGGCGATCCGCTATCCGATCGTGACCGCGCATGACGGCACCGAGACCGCACCGTGCGTGCTCGCCGGACCGACCTGCGATTCGGCCGACGTGATGTACGAGAAGATGCCGTATCCGCTGCCCCTGTCGCTGACCATCGGCGACGAGGTGCTGATCGAGGGCACCGGCGCCTACACGACGACCTACGCCTCGGTCGCCTTCAACGGCTTCGAGCCTCTCCGATCCTACGTGATCTGACGGCTTCGGCTGTCAGATCACCCGGAGCGGGTGCCTGTCGCCGCCCGGGCTCGCCTGTGGAACAATCCGCTCGTGAAGGATCGCGGAAATGGACGTTTTGGATTTCATTGTTGAGAACGCTGCGCGCGGAATGTCCCCCCTTGCGGGGGAGATGGCCACGAAGTGGCCAGAGGGGGTCGTCTCGCGTGAAGCGCCGACGTCCTTCGCCCACGACAGGGTGTCGCGTCAGGACGTGCCGCCCCCCTCTGTCGCCTGCGGCGACAACTCCCCCGCGAGGGGGGGTGATTGCCGACGCATTTGGCATTGTCGCCGAAAACGCTGCCGACGTTTAGGCGCGCGCGGCTTTGGTCGATCGCGCCA
>NZ_JAMYLP010000160.1:0-6353 GCF_040318085.1 Mesorhizobium sp. M1322 | reverse complement strand
GAACTCAATAGAGGCGTTGAACTCGAAACTTCGACGGGCTGCCAGGGCCAGGGGCCATTTCCGCAGCGACGATGCTGCGACCAAGCTGCTCTGTCTGATCTTGAACCGTCGGAAAAAGAGTGGGAAATGAACCGCCCCGGGTTTTCCGGAGGCCGTTTCGTTTGAGTCACGCGGCTATGGCTGGTTCATCCAACATGGCGTAGTAGCGTTCCTCGGCTTCGGCCGGCGGGATGTTGCCGATGGGCTCCAGCAGCCGGCGATTGTTGAACCAGTCGACCCATTCGAGCGTGGCGAACTCGACGGCCTCGAATGAGCGCCAGGGTCGGCGTCGATGGATCACCTCGGCCTTGTAAAGACCGTTGATCGTTTCGGCGAGAGCATTGTCGTAAGAGTCGCCGACACTGCCCACCGAAGGTTCGACGCCGGCCTCCGCCAGGCGCTCGGTGTATCTGATAGAGACGTATTGGCTGCCTCTATCGCTGTGATGGATGAGCCCGCCTCCCTGCACGGGCCGCCGATCATGGAGAGCCTATTCCAGAGCGTCCAGAACGAAGCTGGCATGCGCCGTCCGGCTTACCCGCCAGCCGACGATCCTTCGCGCATAGGTGTCGATGACAAAGGCGACATAGACGAAGCCCGTCCAGGTCGCGATGTAGGTGAAGTCGGAGACCCACAGCATGTTCGGCGCCGGGGCATGGAACTGGCGATTAACGTGATCGAGAGGGCATGGTGCCGCCTTGTCGCTCACCGTGGTGCGGATCGGCTTGCCGCGGATGATGCCTTCGAGGCGCATGGCCTTCATCAGGCGGGCAACCGTGCATCGGGCGACATCGAAGCCCTCGCGTTGCAACTGCCGTCAGATCTTGCGAACGCCATAGACGCGGAAGTTAGCCTCGAACACGCGTCGGACCTCATCCTTCAAAGCCTCATCCCGCTTCATCCGAGCCGACAGCGGGAGGGATCGATGCGCTTGGCGACATGGTCGTGGTAGGTCGACGGGGCGATCGGCAGCACCTTGCAGATCGGCTCGACCCCATGCGCCTCGCGGTGATCGTCGATGAACGCGATCATGGCTTGAACCGGCGGTCGAGCTCCGCCTGGGCAAAATACGCGGAAGCCTTGCGAAGGATCTCGTTGGCCTGGCAAAGCTCGCGGTTCTCGCGTTCCAAAGCCTTGAGTTTCGTCGCCACATCCGTAAGCACACCGGCTCGCACGCCACTGTCGCGCTCGGCCTTCTTCACCCACTCATGCAGCGTCTGCGCCGTGCAGCCGATCTTGGCGGCGATCGACGAGACCGCCGCCCACCGCGAGGCATGCTCGCCTTCGTGATCCAGAACCAGCCGCACCGCACGGGCTCGGACCTCGGGAGAGAACTTGTTGGTCGTCTTGCTTGTCATGGCTCCACCTTCTCAGGAGCTGGAGCCTCCGATCAACCCGGGGCGGTTCAGTTTCCGCATCCAGGGCCGTCATCGATTGGACTAGATCAAGGCCGCTCGTGTCGTTGAAGCCACTGTTTAGTTCGTCAGGTGTGCCTATCGATTTGAGCAGATAATTGTATGTGAATGTTACATCATTGGCTGCGGCAGGATGGCCATCCGACCACTTCATTCCAGGCCAAATTTTGAAAGTCCACGTCACGTCATCGTCGGCTACAGACCAAGATTTAGCGAACCCCCGCCGATCAGTATAAGCCAGCGGCCACCAGTTACTCCAGGAGATGAACCGGCTCAACGTATCGGGGGCGATGCCCGCGCCGATACGCAACGATGTGATCGCTATAGGATGCGGCGGCCAACCCTGAGTTTAAAGTCCATGGAACTGCAGATCCCAAGATCATCGCTTTCATGACCGAACGGCGACTTAACGAGTTATTGCTCATTCTTCATGCCCTCCATATTCGTTCACTATCGTTGGGCCAGTGTGCCTATGGAGAATCTAGCACGAGGGAACGTTTTCCGTTAATTTTCAGTTATCGGCGCAGGATGAAAGCGTATTCTCTTCGGCGGGCGCAGAGTTTCGAGGCATAGGAGGCGTAGGCTCCCATGTCTCCCAGGGCTGAGCAAGTCAGACTCAAGACTGTCTTTTGGAGGCAGTCACGGAGTTCTGGATCGCCTGATCCTTCGAGACGAACAGTACATAAATGGTTGTGAATGTGTTCTGTGAAGGCATTGGCCGTTTCTGATGAGTGATGGATCCTCTTCAAACTAAATGACCCGCTTTAGGGCAACTCCGGGTAGCCGGCGAGATTTTCTGCTATATTTACATTTCTACAGACTTGAGCAAGTTGCTCGTTGACAGTAGCTGATTATTATACTTCGCCGAGCACCAAGCATACAAAACGTCACCCGTTATGGCAATCCAGAGGAGGGGTGCCCGGACCATCGGCCGAGGATCAAACGCTCCCGGACGATCTCGCGGCGAACGAGCTCGGTGCATCGCCAGTCACGAAAGTCGCTATTCTCGGTCTTTGCGATATCGGATATATCGGGCATCCTTTCTCCAGTCGGCCGGGGAAATTACCCAATATACCAACGCAAGGCCGATCGACCGATATCTCGCAGAGGTACCATTCGGAAGCCATATGCAATCACCCTTTGCGAGCGAGTAGGCATTGCCATCCGCTGAGACCTCGAGGAGTCCTCCTGGATCAATGCAAATCAGCATCTCGTCGTACCAAAGGGTCCAATCGAAGTCCGAATCTCGAAAAGAGGTGATGCCGCAGGAAAACGCCGGGTGGTCTTGCTCATTGATATACTCGTGTACGGATGTACCCCGGTCGTTAAATCTCCGCTCGAAGCCGATAGGGCGAAAATACTTCACTTCTGCCATGGCAGTCTCCTAAGATGTTCAGGCATAGTGTCCCGCCCTGTGGGACGCATCGGTAGCCGTCTTGCTACAGTATCAGTCTCCACAGGCGGCTTTCGTCCTAATTGTCTTATCCAGGCGCAATAAACCCACATCTTCTTTGGCTTTCTGTCCATTGCTCCTCGCAGCGAGCGACTAAGGTTGAGGCGCGGTTGTGTCGACAAGTGCAAAGGCCCGCTGTGTAACGTAGGGCTGGCGGCCGTTCAGACTTGAACCCGCCAGAGGACCCGGTCGTGGGGTAGCCGGAATACTACCAACCTGCTGCTCTCCGCAGGAGTATTCCCTGTTCTTCTCTTGCATTTGACATCGAATCCCGAGCCAAGCCAGCCTGTGCTGGCGGCGCGAAGCGTAAGCCTGGCACTACAATGTGCAAACGCTATACCAAACTGAAGAAGTTGTTATTTCAACCAATAGGCGATTTCCGCTCTGATCGACATGTCGGCAACGGCACGACATTGTGCGACTTCTGACAATTGGGACTCGAAAGCGCAGAGCTTGAAGTCTTACCACAGCGGACCCTGCCGCCACCAGCTTTCGATAGCGAGCACAAAGTCTCATTGGCCTTTAGCAATCTTCGAACGGTCCTTAGTAACCCTCCAGTGGTGACTGAACCGTTGGGCTTACACGTGCGGGGAAGCGATACCAAGCGCCTTCTATGAGCACCCTTCTGGCCCTTGTGCTGCCTGCCTTTATGATGCCACCGCGCTTGCCCGTTCGCCCGTTGAGCTTTCCGACGGCATGAGACCGAGACGGCCGCGACGCAACAGTTGCTAACGTGACTATTTCAGCGCGACGCTGGCCGCCTCTTCAGCGCGTCGCCGCCTCGCGGGCCCCGCACCAGGTCGCAGATCGCCTCATGGCCTTCATCAGGAACCCAGATCGGGTCAGTTCGCCTGCGCGGTGCAGGCGCGCCAGACTTAGGACATCCCGGCGCGGTTTGTCTTTGCCCGATCGCCCGCACGCTTGGGCACCATGGGGGCAAGGCTCCGGCCTATCAGAGCAACGCCCGAATTCAGCTTACCGCGGGCCACCTTCACCCCACGAACATAGTTCTAATAGCGTGTGGGACTAAGCCGGCACGGGTGGCCGCTATGGGCGTTCAGTTGAGGCCGTGCCCATGGGCAGACCTGTTGGCCGATCCCATGCTCGACGTCTTGACCTTGAGCGAGATGCTCGGAAAACTTCAGACGCTTGGGTCGAGGAGGAACGCCGTGACCTGGGCGATCGAGAACAAGGGCTATTTGGCAACGCCGGGCTTGCGGGCTCGTCGGCGGGACTGTCAGGAATTTCATGGTGCGCCAGGCGAAGCTTGCGCGGTCTAGCCGGGGGAACTCCGGTCCGGATAAGCAAACTGGGAGAATGAGACGCGAACCCTGACGCATTGAAAGAACACCGTTCTTCAATTTGGCACGCCCGTTGCCCTTTGAACAGCGACGGGCGATGCAGCCATTCGATGTAGTGTCTATCGCTTGCGAACGCTGGACCTGCCCAAGAATCTCGCGCGGGCGGCACCAACCGCTTTCTGGAGACGCCGAGCGGTCCGGCGGCATTGCTGACGCTTGCGAGATCAAGACTTACACAGAAGAGGAAAAGGCTATGCGGAGCACCGAAATCGAGTTCGCCAATTTCCGAAGCGTACATCTCAACCAGACGCTGAAGCTCACGGCTCAGGTCGGGTGGAGCCACCGCAGGAATGATTTGTCGATGCTGCTGGGCTTAGGCTGCGGCTATGTAGCGATTATGAACAACCATGTGGTCGGAACGATGTGCATGACCTACTTTGGAGAGGTCGCAACTATCGGGCTTCTGATTGTGGACGAAAAGATGCGTGGCCAGGGGCTGGGCAGTCAGCTCATGAAGCTCGCCCTAGAAAAAGCGGGCAGGCGTGAATGCCGCCTCATAGCATCGCCTGATGGGGAGATTCTCTACCGCAAACTCGGATTTGATCAGTTGGAAGTCGTATCCACTCATGAAGGAATAGTTGAAGGCGAGGAGGACCCGGGTGGGGCTGAATGGGCAACCCGACATGATTTTGAGCAGATTGCGGAGATCGATCGAAGCGCCACGGGAATAGATCGCCGCACCTTGATATCCACCCTTTGGAACAGGGGAGTATTCGCCGTCATCCGGCATGGGGGGAAGGTAGCGGGTTATGCCACAATGCTACGGTACGGGCGTGGCGAAGTCGCTGGGCCAGTCGTCGGAGGTAGCACCGAAGAAGCAAGGTGCCTATTGTCCTTTCTGTTTTCACACCGCATCGGCGCATTTTTTCGGGTAGATCTTCGTAAGCAGTCCGGGCTCGCGGATTGGCTGGACTCAATTGGAATTACCGAGGTCGTGACGTCCAAGGCTATGCGCCGCGGCAACATCCACCCGGATATTGAATCACCCTTCCGCACCTATGTGCTCGCCACAATGCAGTTCGGTTTTCCATAATTAAAGCGTGTCGCGATTAATTTGGCTCATATCCGGCAGCTTTGAAGAAGTTTTTGCATTCTGATGGCTCGAACAGGTGACAGATATCGCCGAGAGCCCTCGCAGAGTGTCGAAGGTTTTGCCGCCTTCTTTCGTAGCCGCGGCCTTGAGTTTGAGATAGGCCATCTCGATTGATGGAGTTGTCTTCTCTATTTGGCGTGGTGAGGTCAAGCGCCTTCTGACTATCCGCCCCAATGGTGATTAATGCCTTCGCAGCATCGCGCTTCTCTCCGGTCTCGGCCTTTGTGGCCCTCCCATTATGGGACCAGAAGAATGGGACGGAACAATCTAATCGGCGACCCTGATCGCAATATGCGACCGCAACAGACAACCACGCGAACTCACCCCATCCATCGTCCTGCGAAGGACATCTTTCATCTTTCCACCGGCGGCGGAATCTTATTGTCTCCTTTGGTTCTCCCTATCCTGGTTGCTAATTACGCAGCAACAGGCAAGCTCTCCCGTGTCCAGCAGAATTCGGTTCCGTCACTCCACATGCGATGCATGATCACCGCAAGCCGCCGGGCCAAGGCTACAATCGCCTTTGCCTGCCGCGGCGTTTGGCGATATTCATCGCCCAGGCTTTTAGCCAAGACCATTTCTTGACATTAGCCAGCAGGACTTGCGCTGCTTCGTAAAGCAGGGATCGCATCATCGCGTCACCACAACAGGATACCCGCCCGACCCGTTTACTTTCACCAGACTCGTTCAGTTTCGGCGTCAGGCCGAGGATCGTGTCCCAGGGCGTGGTGTAGCTGGCGGCATTGGTCGCCGTGCTCTCCGGCATGGGCCGGGCAGATCAGCGCGCCACGGCTGGCAGGCTGATCAGGGGATCATCGCTCATCTGGCTGATCGTTTCCAGGGTCATATATCTGGCCCGCTGCACTGCCGATTCATCGTTCTGTTCGAGCAGGATTGCGCCGACCAGGCGCACGATCGCATCGTCGTTCGGGAAGATTCCGACGACCTCGGTGCGCCGCTTGATCTCACCGTTGAGGCGCTCGATCGGATTG
>NZ_JAMYLP010000159.1:0-6416 GCF_040318085.1 Mesorhizobium sp. M1322 | reverse complement strand
CAATGGCCACCCGAACAGCCAGATCGACGACCTGCTGCCCTGGGCCTACATCCCGGCTCCCGAACTCAGGGCCGTGGCCTGAGAACAGCGCTTACTGATGGTCTGAAGCCTGTCTATCTGCTCCTCAAGGGATCCGACTGGCGAATTCGCGGTTGCGTGCGTCTTTTGCCCAGCACCGGACCCACAATGTTGCGCGACACGTTCCCGGTGCTGCTGGGTGCTGACGTCGTGCCCTCGACCTCCGACATATGGGAGAGCAGTCGTTTCGCGCTCGATCTTCCTCCGTCGGCGCCCAAGGCAGCGGGCGGACTGGCCCAGGCAACCTACGAGCTCTTCGCGGGCATGATCGAGTTCGGCTTGGCCAAGGATCTGACCCGGATAGTAACGGTGACGGACACGCGCATGGAACGGATCCTTCGCCTCGCGACGTGGCCATTGTCGCGCATCGGACAACCCAAGTCCGTCGGCAAAACGGAGGCGGTGGCCGGGTTTCTCGAGATTTCCCGCGCGAGCCTTTTGCGCATCCGCAGCAGGGGATGTCTGAGCGGACCGGTACTGTGGCAACCGGTTCTAGGCCCGTCGGCATTGTGGACACCTGAGCCGTGAAGGATGCTGGTCTGCCCAAGGAAGCGACGGTCGGTCTTGTATGCTGGCCGGACTGGCGTCGTCACGAAGCTTACCACTACGCCAGACGATTGCCACGCACTGCCTGGGCCTGGGAGTTTCTTCGGCGCAATCCACAATTCCAGCGCGACCACGCCAAAATGGCACCGTCCGCCTGCATTGTCGGAGCCCAGGCCGACATGAACATAATCGAGTTGACGACAGGATCATCTTTCCTAAGACAATGGAGCCTCCTTTTTCGCG
The DNA here is from genome assembly GCF_040318085.1 of Mesorhizobium sp. M1322. Classification (NCBI taxonomy): domain Bacteria; kingdom Pseudomonadati; phylum Pseudomonadota; class Alphaproteobacteria; order Hyphomicrobiales; family Phyllobacteriaceae; genus Mesorhizobium; species Mesorhizobium sp. M1322. The sequence goes on along the minus strand of NZ_JAMYLP010000159.1, from coordinate 5,549 downwards.
GACGCGCCACAGTCGGACGCTACGTCGGCAAGGGTCTTTTGGGATCCGCGCGACTGCGCCCGTATTCTACGAGCGGCCGCGGAGCCGGTTGGGCTCGACCACGATTTTGAACCGCTTGATCTCCCTTCGCTCTCATGCTGCAAGGACATCCTGCTGACACCTGCCGGCGTGCAGCACGTGCTGCTGAGGGAGGACTGCCGGAGTCTGCAGATCGCCCTTTCCGGTGCATCCGTTCTCCGCCCGTTGCGGCTATATGTCGACGCGATCGTGCAGCCGCAGCACCTGAAGTTCCATGTCGCTGCCCTTCAGTTCCTGAACGACATCAATGGTTGCGGCCGCCTGGCAGCTGCTTGCTTTCCGCCGGAACCCCGCGGAGCGCGTCTGCGTATCGTGCTCCAGGCTTTGGATGGCTCGCTTGCGGGAGCATCTCATCAGGAGATCGCCATTGCCCTGTTCGGGAGACGCCGTGTCGAAGAAGATTGGTCTCATCCAGGTAGCCATCTTCGCGATCAGGTGCGTCGCGCCATCCAACGTGGCCGCTACCTGATGGGCGGCGGCTATAGACAGTTCCTGATGTAATTCGGGTGACAGCTTGGTGATTGTCTTATTCGAAAACGCGCAGGCATCAATCTCCATTTCTCACTGCTATTGTGCCTTGTACAAGACGTGACACGCGCCTAGTTCTTCCGCTGCGGGAATCGGGTTTGAGTAATACGGACGAAGCACTGAGAACCAACGTTTTCGTGATAGTGCATTCATGCCCCGAGAATCCTGATGACCGTTACGAACCCCGACAAAGCCGGCGCTGACTGAAACGGTCGCTGAACGTGCTCTGTGGCCTGCGCCGCCTGACTCTCGGTTTCGGCTATGCCGACTAACAGCGTATTGATAGGCCATCGCGGGCTAAGCTCTACCGGCGAAAGCCGCGTCAAAGCGGCAGGCAATCAGAACCTGATCGGCGGCGACGATGATTATGATCAACGTGACGAACACGTGAATCATGCCGACGGCGCCGACGTTGCCGATGATGATGATGCCGACCATGCGTCGCTGATGCTGCCTAACTACAGTGCTGTGTGATCATGCCGATCACCGCGTGACCACGAGCGGCGGCGGTTTGTGGTCAGGTGCGTGGCCGGGATGATCGCGCATGGCCGATTGTTCCCTTCGTGCCGCGGGGTGTGGGCTTGCGTTCGGTCATGAGGACGTCAGGCGCAACGAGGAAGTTGGATCAGGGCCCCAAACGCGGCTTATCCATGGGGTGGATGATAGCTATCCCTACAATCAATTATACCAATATTACCGAATACTACTAGAAGATCCCCCAATGAAAGCGGCCGGATGGGTATCCGTCTCGCGTAGGCTGAAGCTGCCGGCAAGAATGGGAAGACGAACATGTGCGGGATTGTTGGCATCGTTGGGCAACAGACGGTGTCGGATCGGTTGGTCGACGCATTGAAGCGTTTGGAATATCGCGGCTATGATTCCGCCGGCGTTGCGACGATCACCGAAGGTGTCTTGCACCGCCGGCGCGCCGAGGGCAAGCTCGTCAATCTCGAGAGGAGACTGAAGGAAGAGCCGCTGAGCGGCAACATCGGCATCGGCCACACGCGTTGGGCAACCCATGGGGCCTCGACGGAACGCAATGCGCACCCCCACTTTGCCGACGGTGTCGCCGTCGTCCATAACGGCATCATCGAGAATTTCACCGAGCTGAAGGACGAATTGGCGGCGGCTGGCGCCGAGTTCCAGACCGACACCGACACCGAGGTCATCGCGCATCTCTTAGCAAGACACCGCCGGGAGGGCATGAGGCGGCAAGAGGCGATGCGTGCCATGCTGAAACGCGTCAGGGGCGCCTATGCGCTTGCCGTCCTCTTCGAAGATGATCCGTCGACCATCATGGCGGCGCGCAACGGACCACCGCTGGCGATCGGTCACGGCGACGGCGAGATGTTCCTGGGCTCCGACGCGATCGCGCTTGCTCCCTTCACCAATGAAATTACCTATCTCATCGAGGGCGACTGGGCCATTGTCGGCAATTCGGGCGCCCATATCTTCGATTTCGACGGCCATCCCGTCGAGCGTCCGCGCCATACCTCCACGGCCGCGGCCGATCTGGCCAGCAAGGGCAATCATCGCCACTTCATGGAGAAGGAAATCTACGAGCAGCCCGAAGTCGTCGCCCATGCTCTCCGTCACTATAGCAACATCATAGAGAATCGCGCCGACATGGTTTCTGGCATCGATTTCGCCAGGATCCCGAGCTTGGCGATCTCGGCCTGCGGGACCGCCTATCTCGCCGGACTGATCGGAAAATACTGGTTCGAGCGCTATGCGCGCCTGACGGTTGAAATCGACGTTGCGTCCGAATTCCGTTACCGCGAGATCCCGTTGTCGCCGCAGTCGGCGGCTCTTTTCATTTCGCAGTCCGGCGAAACCGCCGATACGCTCGCATCGTTGAGGTACTGCAAGGAGCGTGGGCTGAAAATTGGCGCTATCGTCAATGCCTGCGAATCGACCATCGCTCGGGAGGCCGATGCGGTCTTCCCGATCCTTGCCGGACCGGAGATTGGCGTCGCCTCCACCAAGGCGTTTACCTGCCAGCTTGCGGTTCTAGCCGCACTCGCCATCGGCGCCGCCAGAGCCCGCGGGACCGTAACCGAAGACGAGCTGCAGGCGCTCGTCAGGAGCCTCGCCGAAGTGCCGCGCGTCATGGGCCAGGTACTCAACAGCATCCAGCCGGAGATCGAGTTCCTGTCGCGCGAACTGTCAAAGTGTCGTGACGTCCTGTATCTCGGCCGTGGCACCAGTTTCCCGCTAGCGATGGAAGGTGCGCTGAAGCTCAAGGAGATTTCCTACATCCATGCCGAGGGCTATGCGGCGGGTGAATTGAAGCACGGTCCGATCGCATTGATCGACGACAACATGCCAGTGATCGTCATCGCGCCCCATGATCGCTTTTTCGACAAGACCGTCTCCAACATGCAGGAAGTGGCTGCCCGTGGAGGGCGGATTATCCTCATCACCGATGAAAAAGGGGCAGCCGCATCGAAACTCAACACCATGCACACGCTCGTGTTGCCGGCTGTCGACGAGATTATCGCGCCGATGATCTTCTCGCTGCCGATACAGCTTCTTGCCTACCACACGGCGCTCTTCATGGGCACAGACGTAGACCAGCCGCGCAATCTCGCAAAATCGGTCACGGTCGAGTGATTGTGAACCTTTATAGGTAGCGATGCTTGTCCATCTTCGCTGCATCGGCGGTGGAAATTGGTCGAAGGTATCAGCGTCCGCGAGGCTGGGTGGACGGTGCCGCGAATAGCCACTGGAGGCGTCAGTGAGAGTTCGAGTTGCTGTTCAAGAAAGCCATCGGGGAGAATGAGTCGTGTAGGATCGCAGGTCGAATGCGCTACAGCCGATCAGGCCATCTCATGGCGGGCAGGTTCTTAGAACTTGATCAGTAGCAGGTGAGCCGCCATATTCCGACCCGGCTGCCAATTTCAAGTGGCCCATTCCATGGATGAGGCCGGTCCGGCCGAATGGACGTCCATTTTTTTGATTTGCTGGGTGTGCGCCAGGGTCGGGGAGGAAATCTCCCGATTTGTCAGGCGCTCCCATCTTCTTGGAGATGTTTATGAAGGATTCGCGCATTCCCGAGCCAGTCTTGACGGCTATGTCGCAGGGGACCCACATCATCCGCGCTTATCGTGAGCACCTTGGGTATTCAATCGAGGACCTCGCGGTCGCGTGCGGGCTTGCCGCTCAGGAAATCCAAAACATCGAGCGGGGTCTAAAGTACAATAAGGGCTATCGGAATCGGATAGCGAGATCGCTGTCCATACCTGTGGGAATTCTTGAGGCAGAGTCGGACATATCGGACGCCGCCTGATCAGTCGGATAATCTGCAATGGGTGGAAGACCGCTCTTGTGATGTGACGTTTGCGGCTGATAGTCGTCGCTTGATTCCGTTGGACGCGAATGCCTTCTGGCGCAGTACCGCCAAGAGAATTCTCGTCCACTGTCCGAGTCAGGAACTGCACACGGGCTCGCCGAACAGGAAGTTGGAACGCTTCGTCATGCTGTCTTAGGCGATATAGCCGCCCGGAGTGCTGCGACACGTGCACGATAGCATTGGCTCGCGAGGATGGATTGCTAACGGCGAACCCATGCTGGTCGGCAAGGCGATACTGGCTGGAGCATCAACTCGGCCGACGAGAGTGGCCCCCCATCCTAGGCAGGATCGGCCGACATGGCCGGCATCGCGAGCCGCTCTGAAAAGAGCACAGCGGGCATCCAGACGCTGCCGGGTTGACTATGGGTGTCGGAACGGCAAAAAGGGGCCGCTCTTCATGAGTGGCGTGCGCCGGCAGTCTAACCCCAAGCCCCCCGCCAGGCTGCCGGCGCGCTTCTAGCCGCCTTGATGCACGGCGATAAGCTTTTGACGGCCTGAAGCGACGTTGTGGTCGCCGTTGCGGTGCTTTTCCACGCGCCTCGTCAGGCGCCGGGATTGCTCCGTCGTGATGGCAGGCGGGGGTTTGCAGGTTGCGGTCGACGGGTTCGTTTCGGGGCGTCTGCCCCCATCGTTATGTCGCGAGTTGGGGGATGCGATCGAGGACGATGCGCAGGATGCGCTGGTCGGGGCACGATGTCGGCAGGTGCAGGCGGATTTGCGATTTCATCTCGACCACCCGCGCAGCGATTTTGATGAGGCGCAATCGCAGCGTGTCGAATTGGGCGACGGCAAAGCTCGAGCGCCTCGGCATCGCGGCCCGCAAGCCCACATCAACCAGTAAGCACCGGCATGCAGGAATAGCCGGAACTGGTTGGCCGTCGCTCTGGTGCAGGATGTGCGGTCGGCGGCAAGATGCGTCTTCCACGACTTGATGTGGTTCTCGGCCGCGCCGCGCCGGCAGTAGACATCCTCGTAGAGCGCCTTGGCCTTCCCACCGGCAAGGTTGGTGACGACGAAGCGGATATCGCCACCTTGGGCGCCGACCTCGACCCGCGCGATGATGCGTTCGACGCGGCTCCAACTAGCGGCGCCGTCAACGAACTCCTTGAACCTGCGGACCTTGCCTGTCTTGGCCGACGCTTCGAAGCGCGCCGTCGTGCTGGCCTCCAGATCCGCGACATGCTTGCGCAGGGTCGTGGTGGGCGCGAGGCCAAAGATGAAGTCGACGTCGTTGGCGCGGCACCAGTCGATGACCTGCGGGTTGCAATAATGGCTATCGCCGCGGAGCAGGATTCGAATGTTCGGCCAGTTGATCCGGATCGCCCGCACCAGACGGCGCAGGTGGGGGCGGATCTCAGCCCCACTCGGCCGCTTGGCCGGTCGCAGGATCGCGCTGACGAACCGTCCCGCACCATCGAACACGACGATCGGCTGGAAGCCGTACTCGTCATGGTGGGCATTGAACAGGCGAAGCTGTTGGCCTCCGTGCACAGCGTCGAAGGTGTCGTCAATGTCGAGTACGATCCGCTTCGGCACCTGCCGGAACGAGGCGCAATAGAGATCGACCATCGCCCGTCCCATCGCGACCAGC
>NZ_JAMYLP010000158.1:0-6502 GCF_040318085.1 Mesorhizobium sp. M1322 | reverse complement strand
AATGGCCACCCGAACAGCCAGATCGACGACCTGCTGCCCTGGGCCTACATCCCGGCTCCCGAACTCAGGGCCGTGGCCTGAGAACAGCGCTTACAGTATATTCGATCTGTACGCCAAGCACGAGAACGGCCGCGACCGGCCAAGGCCGCGGAGATTATGATTTCGGCTCGTCTGCCACGATCCGCTCGATCATTTCCAGATCGCATTGGGAATCCAGGAGGAATTGTCGAACACCGCCCTCCCGGGTCCGTACGTCTGCGAGGAACTCCTTCAGGCTCTCGGTGAAGTAGTGATTCCCTCGTCGGTTCCGTCGTGGGCGTACATCATTTCGCCGTAGTCGATATTGTCTGAGTTGCTGGCGATTTTTTGGAGGAGTTCGAGGTTCTCGCCGATCCGCGTTGCGACGTACTCGATCGTGTAGACCATGGTTGGGTGTGCCATCAGGCGGCCTCTTGCCGAGTGTTTCCGGCGGGGCTTCCAATTCCATATGGCAGCAATTCCGGCAGTCTGGATACGCGGGGATGTTCGGGATCCGGGCGAGGACATCCGCCAGCTAAGCCTGAGTGCCGATGTCGTACATCTTTGCCGTAACGATCAGCGAATGTACGCACCGCGATCTCCACCGCGCTGCGATTCGGCGAAGAGCCATGCCTTTCGCCCCAGAGCGATACCGCGCAGAGCGCGCTCGGCGGCATTGTTAACAAAGGCGTCAACGAGCTCGAACGTGTATCGGTGCAACTCGCCGAGCTTGATAAAACTCTCGCCAAACAATCGCTCAAGGATCACGAGCTTCCGGTTGATGACGATACCGGGCGGACTTCCGTGTGGTTGCTTCAACGATCCTTTCATCGTTTGACGATATTCATTGGTTCCCGACTCCGGAAAAGCTGAGCAGCTACTTTGGCCTCGGGCTCAGCCCCATTTCAGCTCCGGAAACGTCGCGCCTGCACAAGTTGCCCAGTCGAAGGTGCGTGCCCGTGATTTGGCAAGAGCACCGTCGCGCTCACGCAGGTCTGCATTGGCCCCATAGGTTGCTATCGCGCGGGCCATCGCGGTCACGTCCTCCGGGGGCACCAGCACACCAGTGGAGCCCATGACCTCAGGTATGCCGCCGACGGCCGTCGCTATCGAAGGACATCCTTGCGCACCGGCCTCAACCAACACTAGCCCGAAGCCCTCGATCTTTCCCTGTAGATCTCGTGCGAACAATGTGTGGCACGCCGCACGGCGGTATAAGCGCTTTAAGTCGTCGTCGGACAGCCTACCGGTCGCGATCACTGGAACACGAGATCGTGCCGCTTCATCCAATATCTTTGAGGCATAGGCCTGATCTTCGGCCCGTCCAGCCATCACAAAGATCGGATTGTCTAATCCGTATTCATCGCGCGCGCTCGCGATGGCCCGGACAGTTTCCAACTGGCCCTTCCGAGGCTCGATACGTCCGACTGCGCAAATGACGCTTGCAGCTTGTGGTACAGCTGCAAGTTGCGGGTGTTCAAAATTCCCATGGATTGGCTGAAACCACATGGGATCCACGCCGAGATACGTGACGACACCCTTCCGGGGCATTCCAAAATTTTCGGAAAAGATCCGCAGCGTCGCATGTGAGTTGGCGAAAACGACATCTGCTCCTTCGTAGGCGCGGCGTACAAACCGAAAAAGGATGGAATCGGTCCTGAATTTGCTGACTTCGCTGCCATGAATCATCGCTCGATACCCTCTGCGATGGAACGGTCGTAGCACAAATGTCACAAGTACACTGCGTATGTCGGCGGCCAAAAACAAACTGTCCTTAGGAACGTTGCGCAGAATAGAAAGCGCCCGCAACGCCCCGAATGGAGAAATTTGATGATGCCGCAGAATGCGATGGGTATCCGGCTCCTGAGGAACGGCAGGAAGGTCAGGATAGGCAGGCGCTATGACGGTCGCAGCGTGGCCACCAGCGCGAACGATGTCGACCAACCGTCCGGCGTATGTTCCGATGCCACCAGGAAATGGATGATACTCGTACGTCATCAGGATGATGCCGTGCGGAGGCTGAGATATCATGGGTCAAGAACTCCCAACGCCGCCCGCCTCGCCTTTAGCCGATATGATGGGATACTATAGGCGGCCGCCTGCTCCGCAGCTAGGCCTGGTAATACCGATGATAACGTTTACTGTAAAATTCGGCGCTGCCGAACTTTTGGTACCGCTTGATTCCTTTGATATCGACCTTGTTGAGCAGAACGCCGATGCATTTATCCGCCAGGATCGGGTTGTTGTCTAGGGTTTCGCGCACGAACGTACGAGCGGTTACACCCCATTCAACAACCAGAACAAGGCCGTCGAGGTGCTGGATAAAGGACCTCACGTCCGCGACTGGAGCCAACGGGGGCAAATCAACGACAACGTAATTGAACATCGGGCCGACCTTGAGCAGAAAGTCCCCCATTTTCTCGATAGGCTGCACGGTGTTTGCGAGCTTTTGTTGGCTCTGGTTCACGCCGGGCAGGAACCTCAATGGCAATGACTGATGGGCCAGCACGTCTCTCGGATTGAGTTCTCCAGCCAACAAGTTCGCCAGGCCTCGTTCCCAGCCGTTGGCTAACATAGGGGACAAGCCCGGATTGTGGATATCGGCATCGATCAACAACGTCTTACAACGCTGCATAGCAAGAACCATCGCTAAATTAGCAGCGACCAGAGACTTCCCTTCTCCCGGGAGGCAAGACACGATGCCGAGCGCCTTGGTGCTCTTCCTTGGTAACTCGACATCAACAGCGACTTTCACAGTTCGCATCGCTTCAGCGAATTCCGAGCGCGGATGTTGCTCTACCCAGTTGAAAGCGCTGTTACCCACCTCGATGAATGACGGCTCTCCGGCCGCATGATCGTGCTTGTTTCGGTGAATTGGCTTCCCGTCCAGCAAAGGGATCATTCCGAGCGTCTGAAGTCCGAGCTCATCGCGCACTTGAGCCGTCGTGCGGAAAAAGCGCTCCCGGTACTCCCGAATTCCGCCCACACCGGCGCCAACCATGACGCCGAGCACGACGCAGAACGCCAACGTAAGACTGCTGTTCGGAGAACTCGGTCTGCCGGGGTATGGTGCCTCCGAGATAGTCCGCGCCTCCGTCAACACCATCGAAAGGTTCTGCAGGCTTGCTTGATACTGCTGCAGAACCTGTTCATATTGCGACTTGAGAGAGGACGCCTCAAGTTCGAGCTGGCGCAAGGTAACCAGCGTTTCCTTGGTCAGCGTATTGTCTGTTCGGAACCTGTGGATTGCGAGCTCGGCATCGACCGATCGCTTCCGCACCGTCTCGAGCTCTTCCGCCAGTGCGCTGCGAGCTCGGATAATCGACTCGTCTTTGGCTCCGACTTGGTCAGAGATATAGATTTCTGCATACTTACTGGCTATTTTTTGCGCCATTTCGGCGCTAGGCGACCGAAATTGGACTTGCAGAATGTAAGAATCCCCTACCCGAGCTACCGTTATATTCTCAGCCAGAATGCCAAATGCCTGCCATCGAAGATCGGATCCTCGCTCGGAACTCGATTTCACGGGTGCTCCGCTTGCTTCGGAACTGCCGATGAATGGCCACACCAACCGAGCGACCGATCCTGTGAGACTGTTGAGCAATGAATATGGCGCTGACAAGAAAGAGCGATCGGTAGCAAGACCGAGGCTGTCAACGACCTTTAGCCCGATCCGGTCGGAACGCAACAATTCGACCTGGCTCAGCATCATCGGGTCAAGCTGTGCGGAGCTTCCGCTCTCTGTTAACTTCGTCACGACGGATGGCTGGTTCTTGTCGATCAGGATTCTGGCGGTCGACTCGTACAAGGGCACCTCGGCCCAAAGATACGCCAGCCCCAGTACAAGTCCTGCGAGCGCGCACGTAAGGACGAACCTCAACTGCCGTTGCGCTGCCGCCAGGAGCGTTTCGAGATCAATCGTTCCCCACTGAGGATCGCCGGATGTGAAGGCAGAATCCGGGTGTTTTTCAACTTCGCGGAGCATAAGCCTTCAAACCTGTCGGATGAGACTGGCAGCGCATTGGTAGTAACAAACACCATACCACATTGTCTGACTAAATGTCTGCAAATTCAGTGTCGACGCCGGCGGAGCACAGGCACACCGCTCGGGCGGGCATCAGCCTGCTCTTCGCCAAAGGCGCAACTCCTAACCTCGATGCAATAATGAAACCTCACACGGCCCATGTTCCGACTGCCGCAATTCCGCTGCATGTCGTAAGCTCCAATTGAAGGAAGTAACTGAGTCGTATTGCCAAATGGCAAAACATCTGAGCAGAGATTCCTGGCTCAGGTTGAGCCTGTTCTGCGGGAAACAGGAATGACTCGTCGATCACTGACGCACGATAACGATCACCGCAAGGATCCTGCGCGCATCTGGCGCCTCGCGGAAAGCCTCTCCGGTGTCCGAATAAGACAGGCTGCAGTCACATTTTGTTTCGTGGTGTGGGGTGTCATCTTGCTGATCGTCCTGCTCTAGCAGCCAGAGCCTAAAGGTGGAGAGTGGCCCGCCTCACTTACTAAGTGGCTCGGCAGTCGCTCCCTTTCGGACTCATCGCGCGATGTGTGACTTCGGAGTCACCGATTCTTTGGAGGCCGAGGGAGTCACCGATTCTTTGGAGACCGAGCGCCACACTAGCAGCATGACAGCAACAAAGTACCCAATCTGTATCAAGATCCCACAAATTAACGTTTGGACAAACGTGCCCCAGAGGGAGTCGGTGAGCAAATATATACTGATGGCGAAGGCCAACAGTACTATGATAAAGCCTCGCAAAAAAAGCAAAAAGGACATCGCCGTCCCACTCGCAGCCGCTCGCGTGACGCGCTCCTTGGCTATCCAGGCCTCAGCGCACTAACCATCATAACATATCGGAACGGGTCAGAGCGACCGATATATTAGCAGGTGCGAATAAAGACGCCCTAACCTGTGCCAAGACGTTGCTTCCAGGCGACCAACTCCCGTTCGCAGCCAAGAGAGGCTTGCCACACGGACTGGCCATGCCATTGTTCAGAGCGTAAATTCGCCTCAAAAGAATGGCGTTGTGAGAAAGGTCTGCGTCGATGTCATGCTCGAGCATTGCGGGGTGATCGCGAATGTTGAATAGATCGGTGCGCTGGATACGGGCAGGCAGCCGCGCTGCGCTCGCATGCATGTTTCTGTTGTTCGCAAACGCGAATCTGTCGAATGGCCTTGCCCTAGCAGAGGAGTACGATGCCGGCGAGTACCGTCTGCAGACTGGCGACGTGATCGGCTTCGCCGTCCTAGGCTATCCCGAGATGCAAAAGCGAGCTGTGATCGACCAAAGCGGTGTAATTGTGTTGCCGGCCCTGGGCCCCCTAAACGTTCTCGGGAAGACAATAGAGGATGTTCGCAAGGAGGCAATTGAGGTTTTAAAACCAAAATCCCTTCCGCAACGGTCCGCCGACGGCACTGAGACTTGGACTGGTTTTTACCCGGATCAGATTGTAGTTGATATCGAGGAATACCGACCCGTCTATATTGACGGGGACATTGCCTCTCCTGGGATTCAGCCCTTCAGACCAGGAATGACTGTCCGACAAGCTGTGGCGGCTGGCGGCGGCTACCAGCTCGGTCGCGGTGAGCTTCAAAACCCTGAAATGACAGCAGCGGACCTTGGCGGCCGCCTCCACATTCTGCGCATCAAATACCAGGAAAGCGAAATCAAAGCTGCTCGCATAGAGGCACAGCTGAGCGGCGCCAGAGCGATTGAGGTTCCGGACGCAGAACGTGACCCGAGCCTCGAACCTCGTCGCGACGAAGCTTTGCAGCAGGAGGGGAAGCATCTTGAAGCTGTCTATGCGGATCAGGAGAAGGAGCGCGCTTCGATTAAGTTGGCCACAACCAAGGCGGCGGAGCGAATGGGCTATCTGAAGGAGCAGCAGAAGGCGGATCAAGCGGGCGCCGCCGCAGATGCGGTGGAACTTGATCGCCTCAAGAAGCTCTTCGAAAAAGGTCTGGTCCAGATCACTAGCGTCAACTCTGCTCAACGCGCAGTGCTCTTGTCAGCGACCCGCGCTTTGCAAACCAATGCTGAGATCGCTCGACTTGAACGCGACCAAGGGGATTTGCAGCGCAGTCTTGATAAGTTTATCGACCAGGGTCGAATCGAGCTGTTGGCTGACTTGCAGATTGAACGCGCGGCGATGACGCAAATGCGCGCTGAGATGGATTCATTGACCAAACAAATCGCCTACGCATTGCAGATGCGCAGCGACCTTGTAGGCGAAGGGGACCGAATTACGATCGGTGTAACGCGATCCACTGACGGACAGGCAGCGACGACCGAGTCGACTGAAGATACTCTGCTCGCTCCGGGTGACACCATCACAATTACGCTGCAGGCCCCACCAGGGGCGGCGGCCGCGAACTAGCTGTGGAGCCTCAACAGGTTGTCCAGGGTTATATCGAGGCGACTGATGGGTGGTTTGGACTTTAGGCTGCCGTGTGGACGATGCCAATTGT
>NZ_JAMYLP010000157.1:0-6528 GCF_040318085.1 Mesorhizobium sp. M1322 | reverse complement strand
CGCCCCCTCCTCCCCCGCCCCCCGCGCGCCCGCCCGCCCCCGCGGGCGCGCCGCCGCGGCGCCGCCGCCGCCCCCCCCCCGCGCCCCCCCCCCCCCCCCCCCGCGCCGGACCCCCACCCGGACCTTCGGTCCGACCTCCCCACACGGGGGAGGTAGGGGCCTGGCAGCGCCGACATCAATCTCCAATCTTCTGCATCTGCCGCTTTTCATCATAGGCCCGGCGCGCCGCATTCACTTGCGGCCGTGCCGAGAATTCAGGCACGGCAACATCCCACCAGCTTCCACCGGCTTCGGTCGAAACCAGCGGATCGGTGTCGATGACCAGCACGGTGGTCCTGGTATTCTTCTTCGCTTGCGCCAGCGCCGTTTCCAACCCGGCGATCGACGAAACTTTCTCGGCAATAGCGCCGAGGCTTGCCGCATGAGCCGCGAACTCGATGTCCGGCAGAACCTCGTGGCGTGCGTCCTTCAGCAGATTGTTGAAGTTGGCGCCGCCGGTCGCCATCTGCAGCCGGTTGATGCAGCCATAGCCTCTGTTATCGAGCAGCACGATGGTCAGCTTGAGGCCGAGCATGACCGAGGTCGCGATCTCGGAATTGAGCATCAGATAGGAACCGTCGCCGATCATGACGACGACCTCCTCGTCGGGCTTCGCCATCTTGACGCCGAGCCCGCCTGCGATCTCGTAGCCCATGGTCGAGAAGCCGTATTCGGCGTGGTAGGAGCCGGGCGCCCCCGCCTGCCAGAGCTTGTGCAATTCGCCGGGCAGGCCGCCGGCGGCATGAAGCAATATCACGCCGGAGCCCATGGCGCGCTGCACGGCGCCAATCACTTGCGCGTCGGACGGATAGGCGGCATTGGTCGACGCCGTCACCTTGCCGGCATCGGCCTGCCAGTCCCTCTTGCCCTTGGCCGCATTGTCGGTCCAGGCAGCCGGCGCCGCCCAGCCGCTCAGCGCCGCGCCGAGCTCGGCGAGCCCTTCCGCCGCGTCTGCGACCAGCGGCAGCGCCTGGTGTTTTCCCGCATCGAAAGGCTGGACGTTCAGCCCGATGATGGTCTTGCCGGAATTCTTGAACAGCGCCCACGAGCCGGTGGTGAAATCCTGCAGCCTGGTGCCGACCGCAAGCACGACGTCGGCTTCTTCAGCCAGCCGGTTGGCCGCCGAAGTGCCGGTGACGCCGACCGCCGCCATGTTGAGCGGATGATCGTCCGGCAGCGAGGATTTACCGCCCTGCGTCTCACAGACCGGGATGCCGGCGCCTTGCACCAGCTTCGCCAATTCGCCGGAAGCCTGCGAATAAAGTACGCCGCCGCCGGCAATCACCAATGGCTTCTGCGCGCCCTTCAGGGCTGCCACCGCGGCCGCCAGCTCCTTGCGGTCCGGACGCGGCCGGCGCTGGGTCCAGACCCGTTCGGCAAAGAAGCTCTCGGGGTAATCATAGGCCTCGGCCTGCACGTCCTGGCAGAGCGCCAAGGTCACCGGTCCGCATTCGGCCGGATCGGTAAGCACCTGCATGGCGCGATTGAGCGCCGGGATGATCTGCTCGGGCCGGGTGATGCGGTCGAAATAGCGCGACACCGGTCGGAAGCAGTCATTGACGGTCGCCGTACCGTCGGAGAAATCCTCTGCCTGCTGCAGGACAGGGTCGGGGATGCGGTTGGCGAAGACGTCGCCGGGCAGAAACAGGACAGGCAACCTGTTTACATGGGCAAGTGCCGCCGCCGTCACCATGTTGAGCGCTCCGGGGCCGATCGAACTGGTCGCCGCCATGAAGCGGCGACGGAAATTGGCCTTGGCATAGGCGATCGCCGCATGCGCCATCGCCTGCTCGTTATGGGCGCGGAAGGTCGGCAATTCGTCGCGCACCTGATAAAGCGCCTCGCCGATGCCGGCGACATTGCCATGGCCAAAGATCGCCCAGACGCCGCCGAAGATCGGCATTTTCTTGCCGTCGATCTCGGTCATCTGGCGAGCAAGAAACCGCGTCAGCGCCTGCGCCATCGTCAGGCGGATTGTCTTGGTCATGGTGTTTTCCTCCGCAGTCCTTATGCCGCGCCTTCTTATGCTGCTTTGCGGCCGCGCGCGGCAAGCCATGCCTCGGTCAGCCTCTCGAAGCGCGACGCCATGTCAGCCACCGCCTCTTCGTCTGACATCTTGCCCGCAAGCCATTGTTCGGCTGCGTTGATGAAGATGGTGCGGCCGACGGCGAAGCCCTTGACGATCGACGCGTTGGCGGTGGCGGCAAAGGCAGCTTCCAGTTCGTCCTGCGGCGCTTCCAGGCCGAGCAGCACAACCCCGCGGCACCATGGATCGTTCTTCAGGATCACCGCTTCGATCTTTGCCCAAGCCCCGGCTGAAGCCTGCGGTTCGAGCTTCCACCAGTCGGGCTTGATACCAAGCGCGTAGAGTTCCTCGAGTGCGCGCGGGATCGTCGTGTCATCGAGCTTGCCGTGCTTGCCGGCGATGATCTCGATGAGAAGTTCTCTGCCCACTTTCCGCGCGGCCTCGAACAGGCTTTTGAGCTTCTGCTGCTGCTCGGTCTTTAGCGCCTCGGGGTCGTCCGGGTGATAGAAGCACAGGCATTTGATGCAATGGTCGACCGGCCACTCGATCAATTGCGAGCCGATATCCTGTGAGAATTCGAAACGAAGCGGCCGCGAGCCCGGCAGTTCGACCGGCCGGCCGAGCCAGGCGAAGGAATGGCGGGCGAATTCGAACATCGCCTCGCGGCCGTATTTTTCGTCGAGCAACATGCCGTAACCGGCACGGCCGGCGGCAACCTTCGCCGCCGCCTTGACCGTCAGCACCTTGAAATCATGGATGCGCGACGGATCGGCGCCGGCTTTCGCGGCGACATCGTCGAGCTGGATACGATGGTCGCAGGCCAGCGCCATCAACGAGGGAATATCGCGGCGGCGCGTCGTCGCCCAATGGATATGGTTGATCGCCTCGTCCTTGCGCAGCGCCAGATGCTTGCTGCCGTTCTTCAGGAAGAATTGCAATTCCTCGAAGGTCGGGTATTCCGGCGCGCAGAGCAGCCGCGACACGGCGAAGGCGCCGCAGGCATTGGCCCAGGTCGCCGCCGTCTCAAGGCTTTCGCCGCCGAGCCAGCCGCGCAGGAAGCCCGACATGAAGGCATCGCCGGCGCCGAGCACATTGTAGACCTCGATCGGAAAACCCTTGCCGACAATGCCGTCCTCGAGATCATCGCTGATCGGCCCATCATAGACGATGCAGCCCATGGCGCCGCGCTTCAAGACGATGGTGGCCGCCGACAGCGAGCGGATCGTCTTGAGCGCGCTCAGGCAATCGTCGGCGCCGGAGGCGATCATGATCTCTTCTTCGGTGCCGACGATGAGGTCACAGTCGGGCAGCACCGTCTTCAGCTGGGCGGAGACCCGGTCGGATTTCACGTAGCGTTCGAACCCTTCGGCATGGCCGGCAAGGCCCCAGAGATTGGGGCGATAGTCGATGTCGAACACCACCTTGCCACCCTTGGCCTTAATGACGCGGATCGCCTTGCGCTGGGCGGCATCGCTGTTGGGCCGCGAAAAATGCGTACCGGTAACGACGATGGCACGCGCCGAGGCGATGAACGTCTCGTCGATATCGTCTTCAGAAAGCGCCATATCGGCGCAGTCGGTGCGATAAAAGATCATCGGCGAGACCCCTTCGTCCTCGACCGACAGCAGCACCAGCGCCGTCAGCCGGTCGGGGTCGGTCTTGAGACCGGCCACGGAAACGCCCTCGCGCGTCAGCTGCTCGCGGATGAAGCGGCCCATCTGCTCGTCGCCGACGCGGGTGAGCAGCGCCGAGCGCAGGCCGAGCCTGGCTGTGCCGACAGAAATGTTGGCCGGACAGCCGCCGACCGACTTGGCAAAGGAGATGATGTCCTCCAGGCGCGAGCCGATCTGCTGGCCATAGAGATCGACCGAGGCGCGGCCAATGGTGATGACGTCGAGCGGCGCATGTTTCGCGTCCACGGCTTCGCCCATTTGAACCTCCCATCAGCCTTGTTGTCTTGGGGTACACGCGCGAGCGGCAGCGTGGCGCCGGTAATATGAAATAATAATTCCAATCCATAGTCAATATGGAACGCCCGTTCCTTTGCTGAAAAGTGCTAGACCATGATCCCGAAAAGTGGCGTCCGGTTTTCGGAAAAGATCATGGTCAAACAAGAGAAAAGCTATCTAGGTCTTGCGTTTTGCGGCCGGCATCGCGCCGCTTCTCGCCAACCGCAACGGTCAGCGCCATGGCCAGCGCCATCGTCGCCGACAGCGAGCGGAAGCCGGCGAAATCCGCCTCGGCGACCTCGAACCAGACCTTGGCGAACTGGGCGAGCGGCGAGAATGAGCTGTCGGTGATCGCCACGATCGGCACGCCTTGCTCCGAGATGACGCGCGCCTCCTCGATGGCCGCCGGGGCATAGGGTGAGAAACTGATGGCGATGACGGCATCCCTGGGCGAGGCAAAGCTGATCATCTCGGCGTTGAGGCCGGCGGCCGATTCGATCAGCTGGTTGCGGATCTTGAGCTTGCCCAGCGCATAGGCGATGTAGGAGGCGACTGAATACGAGCGACGCTTGGCCAGCACATAGATGGTCTCCGCCTCCGCCAGCAAGGCGATCGCATCTTCGAAATGGTCTTCGTTCAACCTGCCTGAAATATCGTTGAGCGAGGTGCTGGCCGCGGCGACGAAGCCGTCGAAAATCGCCCGGTGACCGGCGCCTTCCTCGGCCTTGGCGCGCAAGGCCGCCAACCTTTCGTCATAGGACGAATTGCGCTCACGCAGGCGCTCCCGAAATACCAGCTGCAGGCTGGTGAAGCCGTCGAAGCCGAGCTGCTGGGCGAAGCGGATCAAGGTCGAAGGCTGAACGCCGGCGGAGGCGGCGATGCTGGCGGCGGTGCCGAAGGCAATATCGTCGGGATTGTCGAGCGCATAGGCAGCGATCTGCGCGATACGCTTGGGCAGGCTATGGCGCCGTTCCAGGATCGTCGTACGCAGCGTCTCGAAATCGCGGGGCACCCGTTCGTCCATCGTCGCTCCGCCCAGGCTCATCAGTCGATGCCGTGTGTGCCCCATCATAGCGAGCCTGTGCAAGAAGGCCATAAAAAATGAGGCATGCGTTCCATTCCTCGATAAAATGGACTAATTCATCCACGCAAAACTTGCTGACAGCGGAGACAAGGGAAATGGTCGGAGTCGGTCTTATCGGCACAGGCTTCATGGGCAAGTGTCACGCCATCGCCTGGAACGCGGTCGGCACCGTCTTTCCGGACGTGGCCAAGCCAAGGCTGGTCCATCTCGGCGAGGTCGATGAGGACCTTGCCAAACGCCGTGCCACCGAATTCGGCTTCGCCAAGGGCTCCGGCGACTGGCGCGCCGTCGTCGATGATCCGGATGTCGATATCGTCTCGCTGACCACGCCGAACCAGTTCCACCCGGAGATGGCTATCGCCATCCTCGAAGCCGGCAAGCATCTGTGGTGCGAAAAACCGATGGCCCCGAGCTTTGCCGAGGCGCAAGCGATGGCAGTGGCGGCCCAAAAGTCCGGCAAGCTGGTTGCTCTCGGCTACAATTACATCCAGAATCCCGCGATCCGCCATATCGGTGCGCTGCTTGACGAGAAGATCATCGGCGAGGTCAACCATCTGCGCATCGAGATGGACGAGGATTTCATGGCCGACCCGGAGGCGCAGTTCTTCTGGAAGCACGAGGCGGCGTCCGGTTACGGCGCGCTCGACGATTTCGCCGTGCATCCGCTGTCGCTGGTCGCCGTGCTGTTCGGCCGCGTCGCCCGCGTCATGTGCGATATGGCAAAACCCTATGCCGATCGTCGCGTCGCGTCGGGCGGGCGCCGCGCGGTCGAGACCTACGACATCGCCAGCGTGCTGATGCATCTCGAAAACGGCATTGCCGGCACGCTGCTGGTCAATCGTTCGGCCTGGGGCCGCAAGGGCCGCATCGCCATCCAGATCTTCGGCTCGAAGGGCTCGATCCTGTACGATCAGGAGCGGATGAACGAGTTCCAGCTCTATCTCACCGCCGACCGGCCGACCGAGCAAGGCTATCGCACCATCCTGATGGCGCCGCATCACAAGCCCTACGACGCCTTCCTGCCGGCACCCGGCCACGGTCTCGGCTTCAACGACCTCAAGATCATCGAATGCCGGGAACTTTTGACGCGGCTGGCCGGCAAGCCGGCGCGGATCATCGATTTCGACGAAGGACTTGAGATCGAGCGCACCGTGCATGCCATGGCGCGCTCGTTCGAAGAAAAGCGCTGGGTGGATGTGCGGTAGCGGCCGTATATCCGCCGATCCGAGCCTCCACGCCATCCAGGGGGCAACGCATATGACGCGGCGCCCACTGATAACCCCCGATGTTGGCGAGGCCAGTTCGATGTTGGCGCCGCCCCTCATCCGCCTGCCGGTGTCCAGTTGATAGATGGGTAACACTTTGAACCGGATACATGGGTTACAGTTTTCCCCCTGTAGTGTCCGCTGCAGCGCCAAGCGGTTTGGTTG
>NZ_JAMYLP010000156.1:0-6697 GCF_040318085.1 Mesorhizobium sp. M1322 | reverse complement strand
ATATCCTTGGCATCGTCGATGGCGTCATCATCGCCAGCGCACTGAAACATGACGGCGTCTGGTGGAACCAGGTCGACCCCGCCCGAGTAAGAACGTTCATGACCGGGCTGAAGCGATGACCAAGCCGCCCGATCGCATCGCAACGATCAGGACGCTCCCAAGCGCATGATGGATCACGCCGACAGCCCTAGAGCTTCCCTTTGAACCCGCTGGGCAGCTACATCACAGGCGAACGAATGCTGTAAGCGGCAGATGATCGGAGGCGACCCGCGAAAGCGGCGTGTCATGGGCTTCGACGGTTGAGATCATTCCGTGTCGATTTGCCATGATCCGGTCCAGCGCCAGCAGCGGCAGACTCGATGGAAAGGTGGGGACCGCCAGCGGCGCAGGACCGAAAGTCGTGTGCAGCGTGTTCAGCGCGGAACGGTTTCCGAGTCGCCATTCGTTCAAATCGCCGAGCAGCAGTGTTGGTTTTTCGTCCGGGCTGTTCATGATATCGAGCACGACACGGGCCTGTTCGGAGCGCGATCGGCGCAGCAAGCCGAGATGGGCTGCGATGATGCGCAGAGTTCGTTTCTCGTCCAGATCGATTTCGGCAACCAGGGCTCCGCGCGGCTCCAGCCCCGGGAGCTTTATCTGATGGACATTGCGAACGATGCCCCGTTTGAATAGCAGAACGTTGCCGTGCCAGCCGTGCCCTTTGCCGTTTCCGGACACCGGCACCGGCACCAGGCCTGTTTCCAATTCGAGACGCAGCAGATCCAGAAGGCCGGCACGATCTCCAAAGCGATTGTCCGCTTCCTGCAATGCAATGACATCCGGGCCGATTTCCCGGATGACGCGACCGACTCGTTCGGGATCGAACTTTCTGTCGACGCCCACGCATTTGTGAACGTTGTAAGATGCGACCAGAGTCCCGGCGGGGCGTGTCCCTTCGGACGGCGCAGCCTTCGCCTTCTGCTTTTTTCTGTCGCGAATGGATTTGAGCACACTTGCAGGAAAGCTATGTCCAGTTCTTTGCATGAGTCTGCTGCTCGTCCTCGCTACCTTCAAGACTTAGCTTTGTCTCACTCAATCGCTGCTTCCCTGCCCTGACGAGATGCGGCCCTCAAAAGGAGATCGAACGATGGCTGCGTCACCCGAATTCCCTCCGGCGGAACGAGAAAGCCTCTAAAGGTAGGGCGATCCCAACCACAACACTCGGTCGAACAGGCGAACGATGAATGGCCGGGCTCTCAAGGTTTCGATCGTTACGGGCGCTGCGGAGGCGATTGCCGATCCGATCCGCGCTTCAATCTCGGCGGCAAAGCCTGCATCAACAACCTCCATATCAATCTCAAAATTCAGCCGCATGGACCGGGCATCAAGATTGGAGGATCCTATATAAGCCCAAACCCCATCGACCGACAGCAGCTTCGAATGATCGAACGAGCCCTCCGTGCGCCATACGCGGCAATAGTGCTTCAGGACCTGATCGAATTGCGCTGTCATCGCGCGGTCGACAAGGAAGAGATTGTTCACCGCCGGTACCACGATGTCGATCTCGACGCCTCGCCTGGCCGCGGTCGTCAGCGCGCTGATCAGTTCCCTATCCGGCAGGAAATAGGGCGACATGATGCGGATCGATTTGCGGGCGACGGAAAATGCCCCGATCAGCAATTTGTGGTTCGTTTCGATGCTGGCATCCGGCCCGGACGCGACCGCCCGCGCCAGCATCGGCTGACCGGGAGCCGCGGGAAGCGTGGCCACCTGCCAGGTGTCGCCTTTCAAGAGCTCGCCGCTCACGAAGCGCCAATCCTCGGCGCCAACCGAAAAAAGGTCGGCCACCACCGGCCCGGTGACCTGAAAATGCGTGTCCCTCGCGCTGGAGGAGCCGGCGAACTCAGCTGAGAATCCCTTTCGGATGTTCATCCCTCCGGTGAACGCAATCGTGCCATCGACGACCAGGATCTTCCGGTGCGTTCTGAGATTGGCGTAGGGAAGACGCAGGCCCATGACAATGTTGCCGTTGAAGAGGTCGGCTGTGATTTTTGCCTCTCGCAGATGCCCAAGAATGCTGGGGACGGAGTAACGCGCGCCCACGGCATCGATCAGCACGCGAACGCTGACACCCCGCTGGACGGCACCGGCGAGAGATTTCACGACAAGCCGCCCGACATCATCATTGTCGAAGATGTAGGTCTCGAGAAGGATACTGCGTTGAGCGCCATCAATCGCGCGGCACATTGCGGCATAGGCCTCGTCACCTGTCTCCAATATCGCAATTGCGTTTCCCGAGGTCAGGGCACGCCGCGCCACCCTGTCGCCCAATGTCTTCAGGCCGGTGAAGCGTTGGCCGTACCGCTCGGCAATCAATTCCTCGGCGGCAGTGTTGCGATCATGTTTTGCGGAAGCCGCCTCGCTGGAAAGGGGCCGCATGGCGCTGATCGTTGCACGACGGATACGGTTTATGCCGGCAACGGCGTAGATGATCGCGCCAAGGAACGGCGACAGGAACATCACGCCGACCCAACCTGTTGCGGCGCGGACGTCTTCCTTCGTCATTATGGCGTGCACGATGCCGATGGTCGCCATCACCACCGAAATGATCGCGAGGATCTGGGGCCAATGAGTCATTAAGGTCTGCAACATCGCCAGAACTATCCAGCGAGCGGTTGCAGAACGCAATGCAGCTCATTCTCGGCGCTGATACTCAACAGGAAGCCCCACCGGCCCCATCGCGCCGGCCAGCGGAAAACCTTAGCCAGGGCGCCGAGTGAAAGGTGCTCATCAGCAAGTACTTCGGCACCATTCCGTTCAGCGGTAAAGCACTTTGTGCGGCCGAGGCCGACGGCATGCGATTCGTCTGCGATGGTGGTCTCAAATGCCTTACATTGCAGGCGATTGAGAGACTTCTGAGATCGGCAAAGAATGCTGGAAACGCCTGCCCCGCATCGAGCCACTCTTTTTTTACGACGCAGTGCCGACCGTCCTGGCCGATCTGGCAGGCGATGAGCCCGATAGCCGGCACAGCGACCGCTTGCAACAGTTCTCCAAAAATTCAATCGATACTGTTGATGTCACTGTATTAATTGTGAAATTTATGCGGACTGCGGATCACCGCGATTGCGTCAGCTCATCACCGATGCCGAGGTCGACGTCCCAATCGACAGATCCAGACATTGGTCGATGGCCCGCTCAACGATCGCAAAGGATCGCCACGCCGTTCCGATCACCGGCCCGTAAGTTCGCATGGTATGCGCGGCCCTGGGCCGTAGATGAAGAAAGGCGCGGCAACGACGACACTCAGGCCGCAGTCACCTTGTCGTTGATCCTGCAGTCCATTCCGACCGGTACCAGTCGACAAATTTCTTCAGCCCATCTTCGATTGAAACGCTGGGCTTGAAGCCGAAATCGCGCTCCAGTGCCGTCATGTCGGCATAGGTCCGCTCGACGTCGCTGCTTTGCATCGGCTCACTGTTGCGGATCGCCTTTACATCAAGCAGTTTTTCCAGAGTGTCGATGAAATCGCCCAGCCGCACCGGCCGGTTATTGCCGACATTGTAAAGCCTGCTCGGCGGAACTTCAGCCGATGGCGGCTTGTCGAGCACGGCAACGACTGCCCTCACCACATCGTCAACATAAGTGAAATCCCGCCACATCTCGCCATCGTTGAACACCCGGATCGGCTTGCCTTCGAGCATCGCCTTGGTGAATATCCAATAGGCCATGTCGGGCCGGCCCCACGGACCGTAGACGGTGAAAAACCGCAAGCCGGTCTGCGGCACCCCGAACAGATGGGCGTAGGTGTGGCTCATCAATTCATCGGACTTTTTGGTGGCGGCGTAGAGCGAGACGGGTCTGTCGACCTGATCGGTCTCGCTGAACGGCACCTTGCGGTTGCCGCCATAGACCGAACTCGACGAGGCATAGACCAGATGCTCGAATGCGGGCTGCGCGCGACAGAACTCGAGCACTTCGAGATGGCCGACGACATTGGAACGGACATAGAGCCTCGGATTGTCCAGCGAATGGCGCACACCCGCCTGAGCAGCGAGATGGACAATCCTGGTTATGCCTTGCCCGGCCAAAGCGCTAGCGAGCGCGCCCTGTTCGGCGATCTCGATCTGATGAAATGAAAAATCCTTGTGAGGCTGAAGGCGGGCGAGCCGTCCCTTTTTCAGCGCCAGGTCGTAATAGTCATTCATGTTGTCGACGCCGACGACTGCTTCCCCCCTGTTCAAGAGGTGGTGGCAAACATGGCTGCCGATGAATCCCGCGGCTCCAGTGACAAGTATAGGCAACAAGGTTCTCCATGCACATGCCGGCACATGATCGCGAAATCGAGATCGATTTCCGAAACGACCATGTGCAACATCAAAATGCTACATCCAAATGAAGGACCGTCTCAGCTCGTGCTTATGGCCGATAGGCGCTACCGACAAGCTATGCGGTCCACGCTTCAGCTCGCCTCGCGCAGCGCCTCGGCCGCCTGCAGGTCGACCGACACGAGTTGGCTGACGCCCTGCTCGGCCATGGTCACCCCGAACAGCCGGTTCATGCGCGCCATGGTAATCGGGTTGTGCGTGATGATAACGAAGCGCGTCTCGGTGGTGGCGGCCATTTCGTCCATCAGATTGCAGAAACGCTCGACATTGTGATCATCGAGCGGTGCGTCGACCTCGTCAAGCACGCAGATCGGCGCGGGATTGGTCAGGAACACGGCGAAGATCAGCGACATCGCCGTCAACGCCTGCTCGCCGCCGGAAAGCAGCGTCATCGTCTGCGGCTTTTTGCCGGGCGGCCGCGCAAGGATTTCGAGACCGGCCTCGAGCGGGTCGTCGGACTCGATCAGTTGCAGTTCCGCCGTGCCGCCGCCGAACAGATGCGAAAACAGCCGCTGGAAATGGCCATTGACCACCTCGAAGGCAGCCAAAAGCCGTTCGCGGCCTTCGCGGTTCAGGCTCTGGATCGCCTGCCGCAGCTTGCGGATCGCCTCGATGATGTCCTCGCGTTCGGAAACGATGGTCTCCAGCCGGTCCGACAGCTCCTTCTGCTCTTCCTCGGCGCGCAGATTGACGGCGCCAAGCCGCTCGCGCTCGATCTTCAGCCGGTCGAGCTGACGCTCGATCTCAGTCATCTCCGGCATCGGGCTATCGGCCTCCAGGCCGGTGTGGCGGATGACCAGATGCGGCGGCGTGTTCAGCGTTTCCTGGATGCGCGCCTCGACCTCCAGCCGCCTTTCGTCGGCAGCGGTCAGCCGTTCTTCGGCGCGGACGCGGGTTTCGCGCGCCTCGGCCAGCGACTGGATCGCTGATGTCGCGGCCTTGTCCAGCTCGGACTGTCGGTTTTCCGCTTCCTGCAAGCGGTCGCCCGCCGCCTGGCGCAGGCTTTCGGCTTCGGCAAGCTGCGACAGCAAAGCGCGCCGCTTGGCGTCGATCTCGTCGGGTGCGTCGGCCAGCCTTTCGCGTTCGGCCTCGGCCTCCGCCTTGCGTTCGCCGAGTGCCGCGATCTGCGTCGAGGCGTTTTCGGCGCGCGCCAGCCAGTTGCGGTGTTCCGCGCCGATGGCGTCGAGGCGGCGCGTTCGCGCTTCGGCTTCCCGTCTCAAGCCTTCATGGACGGCGCGGGCATCGGCAAGGGTGGCACGGTCGCGAGCGACGTTGGCGACCGACTGTTCGAGCTGCAACTGCAGATCACCGAGATCGGGAGCGCTTTGCAGCAGCATCTCCGCCTCGATGAAAGCCGCCGCCGTCTCTTCATGGCTGTCAACGATGCGCGCGCGGGCTTCGTTAAGTGCGGCGCGTCGGCTCGACAGCTCGCCGCCGGCCTTCTCGGCCTCGGCCAGCACGTTGCGGGCGGCGTCCAGCCCATGCTGGGCATCACGCCCGGCCTGACGGGCGTTGCGCTCGGCCTCGCTGGCTCGGGCAAGTGCCTGCTCGGCATGGGCAAGAGCCTCTTCGGCCCGGCGCAGGATGCGCGTTGCGTGGACCGCCTCGGCGTCGAGCTCGGCCAGCCGGTTTTTCTGCGCCAGCCGCTGCGCGGCGGCGGTCGGCGCGTCGGCGCTGGCGGTGAACCCGTCCCAACGCCAGAGCGCCCCTTCGCGGCTGACCAGCCGCTGCCCGGGAGCAAGCAGCGCCTGCAGCCGCTTTCCGTCGCCAGCCTCGACGATGCCGATCTGCGCCAATCGGCGGGCCAGTTGCGCCGGCGCGCGCACCACACTGGCAAGGCTCGTGATGCCCTCGGGCAGAGCAGCGTCGCCGGGCTGAACCTCGCTCTGGCCCCAATGCACCGGTGCGCTGCGATCGAGCGGCACGTCGAGATCCTCGCCAAGGGCCGCGCCCAGCGCCGTCTCATAGCCGCGCTCGACGCTGATCTGCTCCAGGACGGAAGGGAAGAGGTCGCCACTCGCGGCATTCAGGATTTTGGCCAGCGTGCGGGCCTCGGTTTCGATTCGCGCCAGCTCGGCCTTTGCATCCTGAACTGGCGGGCGGGCGGCACTTTCCACCGCGCGCGCCTCGGCGACAGTCTGTTCGGCGGCAATCGCCGCGGCTTCGGTCTCATCGAGCAGCGCCAGCGCCTGTTCGACCAGAAGCTGCTTCTCGGCGGGATCGGGCAGGCCGGCGACCCTGGAGGCAATATCGGACAATTCCCGGGCGACTTCGGCGAGCTGGCGGCCGTAACGGTCGCGGCGCTCAGCGGTGTCGCGCTGCGTTCGTTC
>NZ_JAMYLP010000155.1:0-7076 GCF_040318085.1 Mesorhizobium sp. M1322 | reverse complement strand
TCGATCCCGGTCATTCAAACCTCCTTCGTCTTTCCCGCCGAAATAGAATCGAGCTTCGCCCCAAAGCGCAACCGAGATGTGTGAATGCGATAGGTATAGTGACGGGGAGAAGGACGCCTTCGCTAAGGATTTCGCCAATTCTCCGGCGTTGCCGAGAGAGCGCCAGCGTTGCGGCCAGCCCCTTCTCCCCGTTTTACGGGGAGAAGATGCCGGTAGGCAGAAGAGGGGCAGCGCCACGATCGGCGATTGTCTGAAGCGATTGCCATCGGGCGCCGTTCGGGCACGGCAGAACCAGGGAGACAGACATGGCCGAAATCACCGACAGTTTCCTGGAAACCTACGCCGAATCCGATGCGCTGGATCTGGCCGGGCTGGTGAAACGCGGCGAAGTCTCACCGGCCGAACTTGTCGAGGCGGCCATCATCACGATTGAACGGCTGAACCCGGCGCTGAATGCGGTGATCCACCGCCTCCACGAGATGGCACGGGCTTCGGCTGTAACGGTCGACAGAAGCGCACGCTTTGCCGGCGTACCATTCCTGCTCAAGGAGCTGGGCTCGTCCTGGACCGGAGCACCCAACACCAACGCCTGCTCTTTCCTGAGGGACGTCGTCGCCGATTTCGACACCGAGGTCGTGCGCCGCATGAAGACGGCGGGCCTGGTGCTTGTCGTAAATCCAACGCGCCCGAGAATGGCTGGTCGATCACCACCGAACCAAAACTCTACGGCGTGACGAAAAACCCTTGGAAGGACGGCATCACGCCGGGCGGTTCGAGCGGCGGTGCGGCGGCGGCAATCGCCGCGCGCATGGTGCCGATCGCCGAGGCCAGCGATGGCGCCGGCTCGATCCGCATCCCGGCCTCCTGCTGTGGCATCGTCGGCCTTAAACCGTCGCGCGGCCGCGTCAGCCTGGCGCCCTTCGGCGACTATTGGTATGGCGGCGCCTATTTCCTGTGCTGCTCCAGGACGGTGCGCGACACAGCAGCCTACCTGGATGCGGTGGCCGGCGCGCTGCCGGGCGATCCCTATACGCCGCCGGTCCCGGACGACAGCTGGTTCAGCCTTTCGGCGCGTGAGCCGGAAAGGCTGCGCGTCGGCTTCACCGTAACGCCGCCAAACGGCACGGCAATCGACCCCGAGGTCAAGGCCACGGTGCTGGCGACTGTCACTGCCCTCGATCACCTGGGTCATCATGTCGAGGAGCATGATATGCCGCTCGACGCCGATGCGGTGTGGAAGACCTACACCAACATGACCTGCGTGCAGACGGCGGCGACGTTCGGCTATCATGAAACGGTCATCGGCAGGCGGGTGACGCCAAGCGATGTCGAGCCGGTGACCTGGGCGATCATTGAGCGCGGCCGCGCGACGAGCGGCATCCGCCACATCTCGGATGTCGAATCGATCCGGCAGGTCGGCCGCGACATCGTCGGCGATCTCGCGCCCTACGATCTGTTCATCACGCCGACCCTGACGCAGCTGCCGCGGCCTTTAGGCTATTACGATATGGCGGAGCCGGACATCGATCGCTACAATGCAAAATGGACGGACGCCGTCTTCGCCTTCCCCTTCAACATCTCCGGACAGCCGGCGATTTCACTGCCACTCGGGTGGTCAGGCGGCGGCGTGCCAATCGGCGTGCAGCTGGTCGGCCGCTATGGCGACGAAGCGACCGTGCTCGCCGTCTCTGCGCAGCTGGAACGGGAGATGCCGTGGAAGGATCGGCGGCCGAAGGTGTAGTGTGGGTTGCCCGGGTGTCGGCCCAGGGCACCGGAGTAGAGGCCATCGGCGAGGCTGCTGATCTCCCCGCAAGGGGGGAGATTGGATGTCGTTTCGGCTTTCGCCAACTATCTACGCTGGACTCAGGCGGACAAGGGCGGCGCAAAGCTGAAGCGACTACCCTAGCCCGTGCGTCGCGCGGGATGCTGGTCCGAACCGCCATCCAGCCACGCCAGATCATCCGGCGAAAGCGCGATGTCGAGCGCCTGCAGACTGTCCTCCAGTTCGTCGAGCGTGCGCGGGCCAATCAGCGGGACGGACGGGAACGGCTGGGCCAGGACATAGGCGAGCGCGACATGGATCGGGCTCTTGCCCAGCCTGTTGGCGAGCTCGATCGCCCGGTCGCGGCGGCCGAAATTTTTCTCCGAATACCAGACCCGGACCAGCTCTTCATTGTCACGCTGGTCACGCCCGGCGCGGCCGGTGAAGAAACCCCGTCCCTGGCTCGACCAGGCGAAATTCGGCATCTGCCGGGCGGTCAGCCAGGCCTTCCATTCATCGCTCGACGATGTGACGCAACCCGGCCAGATCGGGACCAGCATTTCGGCCAGCGAAAAATTGTTCGAAAGCGCGCCAGGCTTCTGCTTGCCGGTCCGCTCGGCATAGGCAATCGCCTCATCCATGCGTTCCTTTGTCCAGTTCGAGCCGCCGAACGGACCGCGAATGCGGCCAGCCCTGACCTCCTGATCCATTGCGTCGACGAATTCGTTGACCGGCACGTCCGGGTCGTCGCGGTGCATGAAATAGACATCGACATGATCGGTCTGCAGCCGGTCGAGCGACTGGGTGAGCTGCTTGCCGATCACATCGGGATAGCAGAGCGGGGTGTGTGCGCCCTTGCCGATGACCACCGCTTGCTCCCGCACACCGCGGTTTTTCAGCCATTGGCCGAGCAGCGTTTCGGTGTAGCCGCTGCCATAGATATAGGCCGTGTCGAAGACGTTGCCGCCGGCTTCGAAATAGGCATCGAGCAGGATCATGCCGGAGGAGAACGTGCGGAAATCCTCGAAGCCGAGGGCGAGGCACGAGGCCGGCCGCGGCAGGCCCGGAATTTCGCGCTTGCGGATGGTGGCGCCGCCGGAGCGCAGCCGCCGGCCCGAGATGGTGTTGACGCGTCTTGTGGGCTTCTCGATCTCATACTCGAGCCCAATGGCGGCACGCCATTTGTCGAGCACGCGCAGATTGCCGAGGCTGTCGGCCCAGCCCATGCCCGGCCAGGCAAACTCCTGCTTTCCGGCCAGGATCGCCTCGCCGGCGGCGTCGACCTCGAAAGCGTAGAGCCAGCGATCTTCCCTGACCTCGACCACCTCCTCACCGCCCGGGCGGATGATGCGGATTTCCCCGGTGCCGCCTTCCCTGCCGCTAGCAAACCAGAAATCCGCGACCTCGATGCGGCCCTTGGTGCCGAGGATGCGCAGGACGTTGTCCTGCGCCAGCGAGATGCCGCAGGAGACTTCGGCGACGATGCCGCTGGGAAAATGCAGCAGCGCCGAGGCCCATTCGTCGACGCCGGACTGGCCAAGATGGGCTGCGCCGACGATCTTGTCCGGCTCGGCGAAGGGTTTTCCCAATGCTGCCCCGGCAATCAGCCGCGCCATCGAAACGGGATAGCCGCCGACGTCCAGAATGCCGCCGCCGGCCAGATCGTTGGCATAGAGCCGGTGCTCCGGCATGAAATCAGGCATGGCGAAGCCGAAGCTCGACTTCACCATGCGCACGTCGCCGATTGCGCCGGACCTGACCAGCTCGACCAGCTTTGCCGTCTGCGGATGCAGCCGGTACATGAAGGCTTCGCCGAGAAAGGTGCCGGCCTTGCGCGCCGCATGGATCATCGCGTCGGCTTCGAAGGCGGTCAGCCCCATCGGCTTTTCGCAAAGCACGTGCTTTCCGGCCTCAGCCGCCCTGATCGCCCATTCGGCGTGGCTCGGATGCGGCGTCGAAATGTAGACCGCATCGACGTCCGGGTCCACGAGCAAAGCCTCGTAACCCTTGAGGATGCGGGCGCCGGGGAAGTTTTCAGCGAGGCCTGATTTGCCGGGATTGCGTGCGCCGAGCGCAGCCAGTGTGCCGGTACGCGAATGGGCGACACCGCCGGCAAAGGCCTTGGCGATGGTGCCGGGCCCGAGAATGCCCCAGCGAATCTTTCGTGGTTCGGACGTCATTTTTTGATCTCCTTGGGGTCGCCTCGGCGTCGCGGGTTGGTAAAAGAAAATTGCGTGTCGTGGTGTGCATGTCGTTGTCCCAAACCGCTGCGCGGTTCACGCCCGAGGGCATGCTTTTGGGCGACTTGCACTAGCGAATGCGAGCACCTGACTTGTCGAAGAGAAGCGACCGGCCCGCCCTAATCGACACCACCATGTGGTCGCCAGTCGCCCGCTGCCGCGATGCCTCGCGCTCGATGATCAGTTCCTCTGGTCCGGCCCCCGCACTGGCCCCGGCACTGGCATAGACGTAGCTCACCGATCCGAGATGCTCGGCGACATCGGCCTTGACGGCGATGTCGCAGTCGCCTTCGCCGGCCTCGAAGAAATGCTCCGGCCGGACGCCGAGCACGACCTCGCTACCGACTGCTGGCGGGGCACCCGAAAGCGGCTTGCGCAGTTTGGCGCCACAATGGTTGGCGAGTTCGACCGTCACTGCGCCGCCGTCGTGCCCGCCCACTTTCGCCGCCATGAAATTCATCTTCGGCGAGCCGACGAAACCGGCGACGAAGCGGTTGGCGGGGTCGTCATAGAGATCGAGCGGCGCGCCGATCTGCTCGATATTGCCGGCGTTGAGCACGACGATCCTGTCGGCCAGCGTCATCGCTTCGGTTTGGTCGTGCGTCACATAGATCATGGTGACGCCGAGCTCCTTGTGAAGGCGCGAGATCTCGACCCGCATCTGCACCCTGAGCTCGGCGTCGAGATTGCTGAGCGGCTCGTCGAACAGGAACACTTGCGGTTCGCGCACGATGGCGCGGCCGATGGCGACGCGCTGGCGCTGGCCGCCCGACAATTGTCGCGGACGCCGCTTCATCAGCTCGGCGATGCGGAGGATCTCGGCGGCACGCTTCACCCGCCGCTCGGTATCGGCCTTCGGATTGCCGTTCATCCTCAGCCCGAAGCTCAGATTCTGCTCGACGCTCATATGCGGATAGAGCGCGTAGGACTGGAACACCATGGCGATGCCGCGGTCGGCCGGCTCGATATTGTTCACCACCTTGCCGCCGATGGCGATCTCGCCGCCGCTGATATCCTCGAGCCCGGCGATCATCCTGAGCAGCGTGGATTTTCCGCAGCCGGAGGGGCCGACGAAGACAACGAATTCGCCGTCATTGACGTCGATGTTCGCGCCGTGAACGATCTCGAAGACGCCGAAGCGCTTGACGACATTCTTGAGTGTGACCGCTGCCATGCTGATCCTATTTAATGGCGCCGGCGGCAATGCCGGCGACGAAATGGCGCTGCAAGAGCACGAACACGACGAGCATCGGCACGGTGAGCATCACGGCGCCCGCCATGATGCCGCCCCATGACACCTTGGTGAGGCCGATCAGCGTGCCGAGCGCCACCGGCGCCGTCATCGCGCCGGGCTTGGAATTGATCAGCAGCGGCCAGAGATAGTTGTTCCAGGAGGCGAGGAAGAGGATGATGGCGAGCGCCGCCAGCATCGGCCGCGCCAGCGGCAGTGCGACGAACAGGAAGATCCGCCATTCCTTGACCCCCTCGACCCGAGCGGCGTCGAACAGATCGCCCGGCATCATCGAGAAGCTCTGCCGCATGAACAGCACGCCGAGCGAATTGAAGAGCGGCGGCACGATCAGCGCCACCCAGGTGTTGGCGAGCTTGAAGTCGCGCGCCACCATGATGAATTGCGGGATCAGCACCACAGCGTAGGGAAGCGTGATGGTGCCGAGGATGATCGCGACGACGACGCCCTTGCCGAAGAACTGGTAGCGCGCCAGCGCCCAGCCGGCCATCGAGGTGAGCAGCACCGACAGGAACGTATAGGTCACCGCCACCGAGACGGAGATGCCGATGGCGCCGATGAAATTGGTGTCGCGCTGCAAATTGTTGACATTGTCGAGGAAACTGCCGTGCGGCAAAAGCTCGATGCTGGGGCTGAAGATGCCTCTGTCGGGCATGGTCGAAAAGATCACCATCATCCACAGCGGAAACAGCCAGATCAGCGCCAGCGGCGTCAGGAACAGATGCAGCGCGATGCTGCGTCCCAATCTGGAGGAAGAACGGCTAGCGGAGGAACGGCTGGAGGAGGAACGCGAGCTCATTTCGGGTCCCTCGTCAGCCACAGTTGCACCAGCGAGATGGCGATCGCCAGCCCGGCCATTGTGTAGGCGATGGCCGAGGCGTAACCGAAATTGAGCGACCTGAAACCCTGGCGGTAAAGCAGCAGCCCGAGCGTTTCGGTGCCGCCGCCCGGTCCACCGCGCTCGGTGATCAGGAATGGCTCGGTGAACAGCTGCATGGTGCCGATGATCGACAGTA
Organism: Mesorhizobium sp. M1322; assembly: GCF_040318085.1. Taxonomy (NCBI): domain Bacteria; kingdom Pseudomonadati; phylum Pseudomonadota; class Alphaproteobacteria; order Hyphomicrobiales; family Phyllobacteriaceae; genus Mesorhizobium; species Mesorhizobium sp. M1322. The sequence goes on along the minus strand of NZ_JAMYLP010000155.1, from coordinate 809 downwards.
CGGCGCAGAACACGATGATCGGCTTGAGCAGCGGCAGGGTGATGTAGAAGAACTGCTTGAGCTTGCTGACGCGGTCCAGGGTCGCCGCCTCGTAGACATCCTGGGGGATGGACTGCAGGCCGGCGAGCAGGATGATGGCGTTGTAGCCGGCCCAGCGCCAGGTCACCGCGATCATGATGACCGCCATCGCAGGGGTGACGTTGGAAAACCAGTCGATACGGGGCAGGCCGACGCTGTTCAGCAGCTTATTGATGATGCCGTAATCGAGATTGAACATCAGCCGGAACACCGCCGAATAGGCGACTTCGCCGACCACGACCGGGGCGAAGAAGGCGAAGCGGAACAGGCCACGGGCTTTGAGCAGCGGCGAATTGAGCAGCACGGCCATAACGATCGCCAAAGTGATCATCACCGGCACCTGGATGACGAGGATAAGCAGCGTGTTTTTCAGCGCGTTGAAGAAGGCGGGGTCGCCGATCAGCCGGCCCCAGTTGAAAGTGGGCGCGAACCGCCACGGCACGGTGCGCGTCGCCTGGAAGGAGATCAGAAAGGAGCTGATGATCGGCCACAGCCAAAAGATCGAGAAGATCAGCAGATAGGGTGCGAGGAAGCGATACGCCGTGGCGTTCTGATAGCGCATTCTTTCTCCTTCCTGTCTCTAGGTTTGCCGGCTTACTGTCGAGGTCGTCGGCGCCGCTGTCTTACCTTCTCCCCTTGTGGGAGAAGGTGGATTGGCGCGTAGCGCCAAGACGGTTGAGCAACCGTGCTTCAAACGAAAGCCGGATTCCAGGGTTTGTTGGTGCGCACCA
>NZ_JAMYLP010000154.1:0-7137 GCF_040318085.1 Mesorhizobium sp. M1322 | reverse complement strand
ACCCCCGCCCCCCCCCCCGCGGGCGCCAGCGTCCGCAAAGCCCGCATGCAAAACCCCGGGCCAGCCCCCACCCCCCCCCCCCCCCCCACCGGGTTTTAGGAGCCGGCCCCGTCCCCGGGCCGGCTCCACCTTTTCGGGAGAGACCCGAAGAAGCCCAGATAGCAGAACTCGACCGATAGCAGAACTCGACTTGAGCGTCGCCAAATTGAAGTATTGAGAGAATTGTGGAGACGTTCTCTAGTTCGTCTGGGAGCCGTAATTGGTGACTGTATCGAAGCCGATCTCGAGTTCGGCTTCTACCGCTGCAATACTGCGGAGTGGCACTCTTACGGGTGCCGTCTAGTGCGAGGGCTTATCCCTTCTGAATAAGGGGCAATCGCTTACAGGTTGCTGCACATCCGCTTCATGTTGATGAAGCAAGAGGATGTGTGAAATGATTAATTCAAACAAATTAGCAAAACTCAGAACCGTGCAGGCCAAGAAGCAAAATTGGCGATGCTTCTACTGCGGTTTTCAGATGTGGGATGGAGACCCGACGCTGTTTTCGGAGCGTTATCATCTCCCTATTGGATCGCTCAACCGCTTCCGCTGCACTGCGGAACATCTGAAACCCCGGATGGACGGCGGCGAGGACAGACAAGAGAACCTTGTTGCGGCGTGCAAGTTTTGCAATCAAACCCGGCATCGAACGGGTAAAGTGCTATCGCGGCCACGTACAAGCGGCACGTCCGAAAGCGAATAACGGCCCGGAAATGGCATCCGCTCGCGTGTCACCACTTGTTGAAATGATGAGCGTCAGACGATCCATCGGAAGGCCGCTACGGACATCGGAACAGAGCCAGAAACTCTTGGCTCGGTCCAGCTTTCCAAGGGCTATTGACCGATGCAGTATGAACCATCCATTCAACCTCCGGATCGCTGCGATGTTGGAAATCCCGGAAGATCGATGCGAGCGCCACCGCCTATTCAAGGCCATCGACGACGCGTTCAAGGCGGGCGACTTCGACGCCCTCGGTGTGGCTCTCGGCGGCTCACCCGGCTGGTTCGACGAGCAGATGCCTTTTGAACTCGGCCTTGGGCATCCACTGGAATATGCGATCTATTGGAGCCCCACCGCTTTGATCTCGATCCTACTGGATGCGGGCTCGGACCCGAACTATCAACACCACGGCGGTTTTCCGGCAATCATTGCGGCACTGTCCACCGACCGGGCTGACAGACTGGAAGTCGTCCGAATCCTGATCGATGGTGGCGCAGACCTCAACATGCGGGGTGTAAACGACTGGACGCCGCTTCACTATGCGGTCGCTATCCGTAGCGTCGATGCCATCCGCCTGCTGTTGGCGGCGGGCGCCGACCCATCGCTCGAAACCCGCATCGACGACTATGCGACAGCCCTCGAGGACGCCGACAATGCCGGCTTTGAAGCCGGCGGTTCGTTGCTGCGCGATGCGATGACCAGGCGCGGCTCCAATGGACGGTGAGGTGGGCGACGATGCCGGTGAACCATATAGCCGAAGATTTGAGCAAGGCTGGCCTCAGGTCTTCGTCAGTCCCGCTTTGAAGCGTTTGCCGTTGGCGACGTAGTGCGCGGCCGAATCGCGCAGCATTGCGACCGCGGCATCGTCCAGCACTCGCACCAAACGCGCGGGCGAGCCGATGATCAGCGAATTGTCGGGGAATTCCTTGCCTTCGGTGACCAGCGCGCCGGCGCCGACCAGCGAGTTCTTGCCTATTTTTGCGCCGTTCAGCACGATGGCGCCCATGCCGATCAGGCTGTTGTCGCCGATCGTGCAGCCATGCAGCAAGGCCCGGTGGCCGATCGTGCAGCTTTGCCCGATGGTCAGGGGAAAACCGACGTCGGTATGCATGACCGTGTGCTCCTGCACATTGGTATCAGCGCCGATAACGATCGGCTCGTTGTCACCGCGGATGACGACGTCGAACCAGAAGCCGGCGTTGCGGCCGACCCTGATATCGCCGACCAGGATGGCATCCGGCGCGATCCAGTTGCTGTCCGCGTCCTCGAAACCGGGGGCTTTTCCGTCGATCGCATAGAGCGGCATTTTTCGCCTCCGAATCGTCTCATCCTGAAAAATCAGCCGAACCTAGGAACATGCCCGCCCGGAATGCAATGTCGATCAGCACGACGCCCAATGCCAACGCCCAGATCGTCGCGGTGCAACCGCAGGAGATCAGCGCCGGGGCGGAAATACGGCCTTGCCGCCAGGCGTCGAGCGCTTCGTTGGCGAACATCAAGGGTCCGGCGCACGCCGTCGCGAAGAGCGAGCGCAGCACATGCGCTGGCGACACATAGGGTTCGACGAAGGTAAGCCGGCGGCCTGATATCAGCTCCATAGCCGATCCGGCTAGGCCGCACGCCGTCAGCCCAACCATAAAAGCAAAGAGTGTGTGTTCGACCGGACCCATCTTTACCTTCCATTTACCATGAAATCGCACAGTCGTGTTCGACAGGCGCGTTGCAAGAGCCGTACCGCGCCACATGTGCTGCTCAAGGACACCTCAAGGGGGATGCACATGGAACATCTGGGACAGACGGCCGAAATTGGGGATCGCGATGAAGCAGGCAGCCACCGCCAACAGTCCGCAACTCACCGTCGTCGATTCCAAGCTGATGAAGCGGGTGTTCTACGTGTTCGCGGCGCTGGCAATGCTTTCGGTGGCGATCAGCCTTGGCGGCAAATGGCTCGGCCGCTCGATCGCCATGGCCGGATACACCGACGACACGACAATCCACGAGGTCGTGATCGGCAACAATGTCATCGCCGTGCCGGCCAATGTCATCCGCTTCGACCAGGCCCGGCGCGCCGGCAGCGCCTCGCGCCTCGACCTCTATCTGCGCTATCCCGAGATGGACGGCTACAGCGAGGCCGCCCGCGACGATTTCAACCACACCGGATCGAGCAAGGACATCGTCTTCCTGTCGTTCGAACGGCAGACAATGTCGCGCGACATGAGCGGCCGCTTCGCGCCGATCTACAGCGCCCTGATCGTCGAACCCGGCACGCCCGGCCCGGGCGGCACGACGCTCTACGGCTTCACCGAAAAATCAGGCTATTTCAACGAGGTGCTGGCGGTCGCCGATCGCCGGGGCAAGGACCCGTTCGTGGCCCGCTGCCTGAGCGGCCCGAGTGCTGCGCAATCGCTGGCGCCCTGCGAACGCGACATCCTGGTCGGCGACAATCTCAGCCTCACCTACCGCTTTCCCATGGAATTTCTGGGCGACTGGCAGGCGCTCGACGCAGCCATCGCCGTTGAGGCTGCGCGTATGCTGAAGACCGGGCGCTAACGCATTGTGTCTGAAGGGATTACGCGACGTGTCTGAAGGGTTTGTGCGACGCGCTTTGTGGGCAAAATCGCAAAAGGCGGAGATTGGCGCCCCCTTTCTCCGCGGCAGGGATGACGGGCGCCTGCCGTAACCGCAAACTCCAACTCAGGCCAGATCGATGTCGAGGATCGCCATCGAGAAATTATAGTCGCCGTCGTCCTCGTCCTTGAAGACGATGCCGAGGAATTCGTCGCCGACATAGACCTCGGCCGAATCGTCCTTGCGCGGCCGCGCCTTCACTTCAAGCTTGGGGTTCTGGAAGACGCGCTTGAAATAGGCGTCCAGCTTTCTGATTTCGTCCGGCTTCAAAAGTCTTCTCCGATCGTCGGTCTTGCTCGTTTGAGCGCGCTTCTGGCACGTCGACAATGGCGATGTAAAGGCAAGCCGGCGACAGAACAGGGTAATCGCCTCAGGTTTGCGCTGCCCCTCATCGCCCTGCCGGGCACTTCTCCCCGTATAGTGACGGGGAGAAGGACGCCTTTGCAAGGATTTCGCCAATCTCCGGCCTTGCAGAAAGGGTGCCGACGTCGCGGCCAAGTCCCTTCTCCCCGTCACTATACGGGGAGAAGGTGCCGGCAGGCGGATGAGGGGCGACGCCACGATCGGCAATTGGTCTAGAGCGATTGCCCTGGCGACTACGCCCGGAGCTTGGCGTCAGATATCGAAGCTGACGACGTGGTCCATCGTCTGCGACGGCAAAAGCTGGTCCATTTGCCGCGAAGGCTGGTCGCAGCCGGTCTCGCCGACGACGCGGGCCGGCACGCCGGCAACCGTCTTGTTGTGCGGCACCGGCGACAGCACCACCGAGCCTGCCGCGATCTTCGAGCAATGGCCGACTTCGATGTTGCCGAGGATCTTGGCGCCGGCGCCGATCAGCACGCCATAGCGGATTTTTGGATGGCGGTCGCCGCCGGCTTTGCCGGTGCCGCCCAGCGTCACGCCGTGCAGGATCGACACGTCGTCCTCGATCACCGCCGTCTGGCCGACGACAAGGCCGGTGGCGTGGTCGAGGAAGATGCCCTTGCCGATGCGGGCGGCCGGGTTGATGTCGGTCTGGAACACCGAGGACGACCGGCTCTGCAGGTAGAGCGCGAAGTCCTGGCGGCCCTGGTTCCACAGCCAATGCGCCAGCCGATGGGTCTGGATGGCGTGAAAGCCCTTGAAATAGAGCACCGGCATGATGAAGCGGTCGCAGGCCGGATCGCGGTCGTAATAGGCCTGGATGTCAACACGCACCGTCGACGACCAGTCCATGTCATCGGCTGCCATCGCCTTGAATGTCTGGCGGATGAGATCGGAACCGATATCCTGATGGGCGAGCCGCTCGGCCAGCCGATGGATGACCGCCTCCTCCAGGCTTTCCTGGTTGAGGATGGTCGAATAGAGGAACGCCGCCAGCAGCGGATCGCGGTTGACCGCCTCCATCGCTTCGTCGCGGATCGAGCGCCAGATCGGATCGATCGGCTTCACCATGGTCGGGCGGGCAATCGTAACGCTGTTCATCAATGGTCTCCGGCCATGTAATGTCTCCGGCTTGGCGGCTTGCCTATTCTCCGGCCGCACATATAAGCCAGATCGTAGCACGGTTGAACTCAATTTTCCTTAGTGCTTTGTCAAATGGATTTGGTTCACGGAAATTCAAGCGGCCATGGAAAACGAACCCTTGATCGACGAGCCGCTGAAGCACGAGCTTTCCGCGCTCTACCGGGCCGAAGGCCGCCACTATCACAACCTTGCCCATATCGAGGCGATGCTGGCGCTGGCCAGCCACTATCAGGCATCCCTGCACGACCCCGAGGCGGTCGAGGCGGCGATCTGGTTCCACGACGCCATCTATGACAGCTGGGCCAAGGACAACGAAGCCAAGAGCGCCGCCCTTGCCGAGAAAAAGCTCGCCGGCCGCACCGATGCGCAGCGCCTTGGCCGCATCGCGGCGATGATCATCGCCACCGCCACGCATGAGTTACCGCACTTTGACGACGAGAGTGCCGTGCGCGATGCAGCGCTGTTCCTCGACATGGACCTGGCAATTCTGGGTGCAACTGTTGATGCCTTCGATGCCTATGAACAGGCGGTTCGCCGCGAATATGGCTGGGTGGAAGAGCCGATGTGGCGTGCCGGCCGCAGTGCTGTTCTGAAGAGTTTCCTCGCCCGCCCTCGCATCTTTCACACCGAGGAGTTCCGGCAGCGGTTCGAGGCTCAGGCTCGGCAAAACATGGCGCGTTCGCTCAAGGCGCTCGAGCTAGGCTGAATCCAGACAGGCTTAGTTTCGGAAAAGCGTTCATACGCTGCCCACCGATGCACTCACAGCGGATTTCCGGCATAGAACTCCAGCACCCGCTGCTTGAAGGTCTTGTCGCCGACGGCCAGCATGTGGTCGCGGCCCTCGATGTGAAAAGCCCTGGCGTTCGGCATCAAGGCGGCCAGTTCGTCGGGCGAACCGCCGATATCGTCCTTGGTGCCGACGGCGATCAACGTCGGCTGGGCGATGCGTGCAATATCGGCCTCGGCCAGCAATTCCCGCGAGGTGGCAATGCAGGCGGCCAGCGCCCGGCGGTCGCTGCGGGTCTGGTCGGCGAAGGCGCGAAACGAGCGGCCGCGCGGATGGCTGGTGGTATCGGGATCGTCGGCGAGAAGGGCGGCGGCGATCGGATCCCAGTCGCCGACGCCGTCGACCATGCCGACGCCGAGACCGCCGAAGACCAGCGTCGCCACTTTGTCCGGATCGGAAAGGGCCAGGAACGCCGATATCCGCGCGCCCATCGAATAGCCCATGACATGGGCGCGTTCGATGCCGAGGTGGTTCAGCAACGCTGCCCCGTCGGAAGCCATTTTTGCGGGCGTATAATCGGCCTCTTCATAGCTCTTCGACGAGGCGCCATGGCCGCGATTGTCGAAGGCGATGGCGCGGTAGCCGGCATCGTTCAGCGCCTTGAACCAGCCGGGCGACACCCAGTTGACGTAATGGGTCGACGCGAAGCCATGGATCATGAGCACCGGATCGCCCTGCCCCGATGCCGGCTGGCGGTCGAGGAAGGCAAGATCAAAACCATCATGGGAGAAAAACTGCATCTGCGACGGATCCTGGGCGTTCAGTTGTGCGCAGTGCCGATTGCCGGGTGGCGCAACAGGTCGCCATCCTCGATGCCGCCCCTGGCGGCAGTGCCCGCCTTGAGCTCGAGCACGAAGCGAACCGGCTCGCCGGGCGAGATCATCGCCTCGGATTGCGGCTCGCCTTGCTTGATCGCCCGGATCTTGCCGTCCTGACCGACAAAGATCAGGTCGAGCGGCATCGGCGTGTTCTTCATCCAGAAGCTCACATCCCGAGGCTCCTCGAACACGAACAGCATGCCATGATCGTCGGCCATCTCCTCGCGAAACATCAGGCCGGCCTCGCGCTCGGCGGAGGTGTCGGCGATTTCGATCGAGAAAGAGCGCTCGCCGGCTTTCGTCACCGCGACCAGCGGCTGCGGGTCGACCGCAAGGATCATCGCCTGGCCGTCTGCCGAAGCCGGTTGCTGCGAATGGAAGAAAGCGCCGGTGGCGACGACGAAGGCGATCGCGGCGCAGACTACGCCCGTTGTCAGCCAGTTCCTGTGAGTCATGCAAAATCCTCGGCCGGAAATCGTCCTAGACCATGATCCCAGAAAGTGGAACCCGGTTTTCGCTGGAGATCATGGTCAAGCAAAAAGCACTAGGTGGTGTGGACTCTTAGGATTCCCTTTTTGACCGTAGCATGATTCAAGACTGCTTTTGGAGGCAGCCTTGGGTGTAATGGATCGGTTGAT
>NZ_JAMYLP010000153.1:0-7207 GCF_040318085.1 Mesorhizobium sp. M1322 | reverse complement strand
GGTCCAAGGCATCGTGATCTCCGTCGAATCTCAGCAATCCGACAGAATCACAACCTGCTGAAATCACTCACTCCTTTTTGGATCGGACACTAACACTTTGAATCTACCAATCGTGCTTTCCGAAAATCGATTCCGATTTTCGGGCCGACACGGCAGATCCTGACGTCATCCTGTTTTCGCCATCATTGGCAAAGCGCTCATCCGTCATTGTAATGTCAATATGCGGGGCCTACCTCTTCAACGTCCGAAAACCTGCCCGTCCACGTTCGGCCGGGCCAATTCTGGAGGCATTGATGTTCGATCCCAAGAAGCTCCTCGACGATCTGCTCGGCTCGCAAATTCCCGGAACGGGGTCGACCGTCCGCGACAAAGGGGGTCAGGCGGTGCAGATAGCCAAGGACAATCCGCTGGCGGCCGGCGCGCTGGCCGCGGTGCTGCTGGGAACCGGCGCTGGCCGTCAGGTCACCGGCACTGCGGTGAAGCTCGGCGGCCTGGCCATGATCGGCGGCCTGGCCTACAAGGCCTACCAGAACTACAAGAACGGCAAGGCGCCTGCGGAGACGGCCGCAGCCGGCTCGCCGGAATTGTTGCCGCCGCCCGCCGACACCAGCTTCCATCCCTCGCAAGCGCCGCAAGGCGAGGACGAATTCACGCTGACGCTGGTGCGGGCAATGATTTCGGCGGCGAAGGCCGACGGCCATATCGACGACGAAGAACGGCAAAAGATCGCCGGCAAGCTCAGCCTCGCGGGCATCGGCTCCGACGCGGAGAAATTCCTGATGTCGGAGCTGGAAACGCCGCTCGACCTGGATACGCTGGTCGGCGGCGCCCAAACCGACGCGCAGAAGCTCGAACTCTACACCGCCTCGCGTCTCACCATCGATCCGGATACGCGTGCCGAACGCGGCTACCTCGATCTGCTCGCCGGCCGCCTCGGCCTGCCGGACGCACTGGTCGACCATGTCGAGGCTACGGTGTCGGCGGCAAAGGTGCCGGCGCCAGAGGTGCCGGAGTCAGGGGGCCCGGCGTCGGACAAGGCAACCGCCGGTTCGCGCTGGTAGGCTTCCGGGCCGCGGAGAGCGGAAATCCAGGCCCCGCTCTCGCGTTAATGTCTCGTTTACCCAGGAAGCGCATTATTTTAGGTAGTCGGATCGGCTTTCCTCCTCCCAAGCCGGTTCAGATCAGGGCGGCCGCCAATGGCCGCCCTTTTGTTGAAGCCGGCTAGCGCATGGCCCGAAATCGGAATCGATTTTTGGAAGCGATCATGCACAAAATCAAATTACTCGAAATCAAGGTGCTATGGCGTTCTTGCGGACACGCGGCGCTATAGGAGGACAGTTATGACAGACTACAAAACAGCCATCGTCACAGGCGCCGGCACAGGCGTCGGTAAAAGTGTCGCCACGGCGCTGCTCAAGGCCGGCTGGAACACGGTATTCTGCGGGCGCCGCAAGCAGGTGCTGGACGAGGCGATCGCCGACGCCGGATCGACACAGGCAAAGGCGCTGGCGGTCGCCTGCGACATCAGCAAGGCCGACCAGGTCGACGATCTCTTCGAGACGCTGGTGGCGGCTTTCGGTCGTGTCGACCTGCTCTTCAACAATGCCGGCACAAGCTACAAGTCGACGTTGATCGACGAGATCCCCGTCGAGGTGTGGAACGACATCGTCGGGGTCAATCTCACCGGCTCGTTCCTGTGCGCCCGCGCCGCCTTCGGCGCCATGCGCAGGCAACAGCCGATGGGTGGCCGCATCATCAACAACGGCTCGGTGTCGGCCTACGCACCGCGGCCGGGCTCAGTGCCTTATACCGCGACCAAGCACGCCATTACCGGGCTGACCAAGACGCTGGCGCTGGACGGCCGGCCTTATGACATCGCCTGCGGCCAGATCGACATCGGCAACGCCTTGACCGACATGGCGCAGCCGATGACGGTCGGGGTACCGCAAGCCAATGGCTCCATCGCCGCCGAAGCGGTGATGGACGTCCAGCAGGTCGCCAATGCCGTCGTCCATATGGCCAGCCTGCCGCTCGACGCCAATGTGCTGTTCATGACCGTGATGGCCACCAAGATGCCGTATGTCGGGCGAGGGTGAGCGGCCGGTCCGCGTAAGCGAATTCATCGTGCCAGTGGCACGATGAAAGGCCAGCGAACGCCGGGACGCTGCGCAGCAGCGGGGACCCGGCCGGGCGGCGTTCAACTTTGGCTAAGACTGCGTAGCCGAAAGCGGCACGCCGGGAAGATACAGCGAAATGGGGCGGATTTCGTAGACGGCGGTCGGATTGACGCGGCGAAGGTCGCGCGCTATCGCGATCGCGGCATCACGCGTGGCGCAATCGACGACGTAAAGGCCCAACAACTGCTCCTTGGTCTCGGCGAAGGGTCCGTCAATGACCATTCCGGCGCCCGGCCCGCGCAAGGTACACGCGTCTTGCGTCGCCCCGAGCCGCGCCGCCGGGCCAAGGGAGCCTTCCCGGTATAGCCGTTCGTTTATCTGAAGCAGGTCAGTCATCAGCGCCGCGTCCTCCTCCGGCGTCAGCGCCGTGATCACTTCCTCAACGTGATAGGCGAGGATGGCATAAAACATCTGACGTCACCTTTCTTCGGTCGGAATATCCAAGGACGTTCGACCGCAGCCTTTCCCGACAGGGGTCAACGTGGCCTCTCCTCATTTGCCAGAAACGTCTCGATCCGCTCCAGCGCGCGCAGGATGTTCTCTTCGGAATTGGCGTAAGACAACCTGATATAGCCTTCGCCGAGAATGCCGAAATCAGGTCCGCCGATCAGCGCCACGCCGGCATCCTCAAGCAGCGCAGACGCAAGCTTCTTGGCCTTCCAGCCGGTTTGGGAGACATTGGGGAAGGCATAGAACGCGCCCTTCGGCGTGATGCAGGAAACGCCTGGCAAGACGTTCAGCCCTTCGACCACGACCTTCCTGCGGCGGTCGAAGGCGCGCATCATCTTGTCGACGTCGTCCTGCGGACCGTCGATGGCGGCGATGCCGGCATATTGGCTCGGCGCATTGACGCAGGACCAGCAATTGACCGCCAGCTTGCGCACCTTGTCGTAGAGGTGGGCGCCCTTGTCGCCGTTCGGCCAGATCGACCAGCCCATGCGCCAGCCGGTCATCGCCCAGGTCTTCGACCAGCCATTGAGCACGATCAGCCGGTCGCGGATTTCAGGGAAATTCAGCAGCGAGCAATGCGTCTCGCCGTCATAGGTCATCACGTCGTAGATTTCGTCCGAGAGGATGGCGACGTCCGGGTGGGCTTCCAGCCCTTTGACCAGCTTCTCGATTTCGGCGCGGGGTGTGACCCCGCCGGTCGGGTTGGCCGGCGAGTTTAAGATGAGCAGCCTGGTCTTCGGCGTGATCAGCGCCAGCGTCTCCTGCGCCGAGAAGGCAAAGCCGTTCTCCTCGCGCATCGGCACCGGCACCGGAGCAGCACCGGTAAACTCGATCATCGAGCGATAGATAGGAAAGCCGGGATCGGGATAGAGGATCTCGGCATCCGGTTCGCCGAACATCAGGATCGCGGCGAACATGGTCGGCTTGCCGCCGGGCAGGATCATCACCGCCTCGGGCGAAACCTCGACGCCGGTGGTGGTCAGCGTGCGGCGCACCACCGCTTCGCGTGTCGCCAGCAGGCCGTTGGCCGGCGTATAGCCGTGGTGGCCGTCGCGCAGCGCCTTGATTGCCGCCTCGACGATGTGCTGCGGCGTCTTGAAGTCGGGCTGGCCGATGCCGAGATTGACGATATCGCGGCCCTGATGGGCGAGCGCGGTGGCACGAGCCAGCACCGCAAAGGCGTTTTCCTCGCCGAGACGATCGAAGGCCGAAATCGTGTGGAGCATTTTTCCCGTCCGTGTGGTTCTTTCGCCGAGCGAGCGTTTTTGTGAGCGTCCGCTCGCAAAAGTCAAATGGATTGGAGTTTTGGGTGTCGGAAAATCTCAAGAATTGGCAACCGCGCCCGCGGCCCGAACGCAAAGTCCTGGAGGGGCGCACTGTCAGGCTGGAGCCGCTCAACGCCGAAAAACACGGCGACGGGTTGTTTGAAGCATCCTCGGCGCCTGACGCAGATGGCCGCTTCGCCTGGCTGTTCGACTATCCACCACAGACCCGCGCCGCTTTCCAGCCATGGCTGGACAAGGCCGAAGCCAGCCAAGACCCGCTGTTCTTTACCGTCATCGACAAGGCCAGCGGCAAGGTCGCCGGACGCCAGACGCTGATGCGCATCGATCCGGCCCATGGCGTGATCGAGATCGGCAACATCTATTGGGGTCCGCTGATCTCGCGCAAGCCGGCGGCGACGGAAGCGCAGTTTCTGTTTATGAAATATATCTTCGACGAGCTTGGCTATCGCCGCTACGAATGGAAATGCAACAACCGCAACGAGCCGTCGAAGCGCGCGGCGGAGCGTTTCGGTTTCAAGTTCGAGGGCGTTTTCCGCCAGCATCTTGTGGTCAAGGGCGAAAACCGCGATACCGCGTGGTACGCGATCATCGATAAGGAGTGGCCGGCCCTGCGCAGCGCCTATGAGGCATGGCTCGATCCGGCCAATTTCGATGGCGAAGGCCGGCAGAAGCGACGGCTCGAAGATTTCCGCGCCGAGTTCGGCGCCTGATCATGATCCCGAAAAGTGGAGGCCGGTTTTCGGATAAGATCATGGTCAAACAAGACGGACCATGATCCCGAAAAGTGGAGGCCGGTTTTTGCTGCGCTGACCTTCGGTTCGGGTGAGATCATGGTCAAACAGGAAGATAAAGCCTCCATCCCGATGCTGCCGGGATGGATCAGGCTCTAACAGGAGTTCGCAGATGGCGCACACCCATGACCACGGTTCGCGAGAGCATGACCACAGCCACGGCGCCGGTCATGTACACGGCTCGACCGACAAGAAACGGGTGCTGATCGCAGCCTGCCTGACCGCCGGCTTCATGGTCGTGGAAGCGCTTGGCGGTCTTTTCACCGGATCGCTGGCGCTGCTGGCGGATGCCGGCCACATGCTCGCCGACTGTATCGCGCTCGGCCTTGCCTGGTATGCTTTTCATCTGGCCGGCAGGCCGGCCACCGTTCGCCTCACCTATGGTTTCGGCCGTGTCAAAACGCTGGTCGCCTATACCAACGGCATCGCCATCTTCGCCATTGCGCTGTGGATCATCTATGAGGCTTGGGAACGCCTGCTGACGCCTGCGCCCGTGCTCGGCGGGCCGATGCTGGTCGTCGCGATCGCCGGTCTGCTGGTCAATATCGGCTCCTTCTTCGTGCTGCATGGCGGCGACCGCGACAGCCTGAACATGCGCGGCGCCATCCTGCACGTGCTCGGCGACCTGCTTGGCTCGGCGGCGGCGATCATAGCTGCGCTGGTCATCCTGGCAACGGGCTGGACGCCTATCGATCCGATCCTGTCCGTCCTCGTCTCGCTGCTGATCCTGTCCACGGCCTGGTCGCTGATGCGCGAAGCAGCCCATGTCCTGCTCGAAGGCGTGCCGGCGAGCCTCGATCGCGACCTGATTGCCAGGGACATAGAGGCGACGGTCAACGGCGTGCGCGAGGTGCATCACATGCATGTCTGGTCGCTCGACGGGTCAAGCAACATGGCGACCTTGCATGCTTGCCTCAACGATGGCGTCGATGCCCACAAGGCGGTCAGCGCCATCAAGAAGCGGCTTGCCGCCGAGCATGGCATTGCCCACGCCACCGTGGAACCGGAATTCGGTCATTGCGCCGACAGCCATGATGGGCACGATGGCGAGCACGACCATGCGCACGGTGCGGCTCCGCATCATGGCCACTATCACTGACACCGGGAGTTCCATGGCATTGGTAACGAACTTGATGAATTCCCGCCGCATCAGGGCCGCGTGATGGATCGCGACACGCGCAACGCGGCGATAGGCGCCCTCTGGGTGCTGCTGCTGTTCGGCATCGCCGCCTACTATTTGCCAACCGTGATGCTGGCGGTCGGCCGCGTCTCGACCATTCTTGCCGCTGTTATTGCCGCTGTGTTCATGGTGGCCATTTTCGTCGTGTTTTGGCTGCGTGGCCGCAGCCAGCGCAAAAAGGATCATTGATATGCGTGTTTTGATTACCGGCGCGGCAGGCATGGTCGGCCGCAAGCTCATCGCCCGGCTGGCGAAGGACGGAACGCTCAGCGGCCGGAAGATCGCCGCGCTCGACCTTCACGATATCGTGCCGCCCCAGGCGCCGACACTGGAAGGGATCGGCGTCACCATCCATACAGGCGATCTTGCCGCGGCGAGCGCGATGGAACGGCTGGTCGCGCCGCGCCCCGACGTGATCTTCCATCTCGCCGGCGTCGTGTCGGGCGAGGCGGAAGCCAATTTCGATCTCGGCTATCGCGTCAATCTCGACGGCACAAGGGCGCTGTTCGATGCCATAAGGCTGGCGGGGTTTGCGCCACGCGTCGTCTTCACCTCGTCGATCGCCGTGTTCGGCGCACCGTTCCCGGACATCATCCCCGACGAATTCCACCCGACGCCATTGACCTCCTACGGCACGCAGAAGCTGATGGGCGAAGCATTGCTCGCCGATTATACGCGGCGCGGCTTCTTCGATGGCATCGGCATCAGACTGCCGACCATCTGCGTCAGGCCCGGCAAGCCCAACAAGGCGGCGTCAGGCTTCTTCTCCGGCATCATCCGCGAGCCGTTGAGCGGCCAGGAAGCAATATTGCCGGTGCCGCGCTCTGTCGTGCACACTCACGCGAGCCCGCGCTCCGCGGTGAATTTTTTGATCCACGCAGCAGGGATCGACGGCAGCGCCGTCGGGCCGCGCCGCAATCTGACGATGCCCGGTGTCGCCGTCACGGTCGGCGAGCAGATCGAGGCCTTGGAACGCATTGCCGGTGGCGAGGCGGTGAAACTGATCCGCGAGGAGCCCGACGATACGATCTGGGCGATCGTCAAGGGCTGGCCGACACGGTTCGAGGCGCGGCGGGCGAGGGAGCTTGGCTTTGCCGCCGAAACCAGCTTCGACGACATCATCCGCGCCCATATTGAGGATGAACTCGGCGGGAAGTTTTAACGAGCTGCCGCCTTCCGGTACTACGCCAATTGCCGACCTCGGCGCTGCCCCTCATCTGCCTGCCGGCATCTTCTCCCCGTGAACGCAGGGCTGTCCGGGGAAAGTTATTCATATATGAAGGCCATCTGATTGGGAGAGGCTCGGTCTTTTGGTCGGCTTGG
>NZ_JAMYLP010000152.1:0-7678 GCF_040318085.1 Mesorhizobium sp. M1322 | reverse complement strand
GCCGATCCGGCGTTGCCCGAGACGCTCGGTTTGACACTGGTCGATGTTCGCGAGGTGTCGAAGCCGAAAGACGGCAGCGAACCGGTGCATTGGCGCTTGCTGACCACCCACAGTGTCGCCACCGTGGCCCAGGCACGCCGTGTCGTCGACCTCTACCGCTCGCGCTGGGTCATCGAGGAGTTCTTCCGCACCCTCAAGACGGCAGGCTTCGACATCGAGGCAGCCGACATCGGCGACCCGCACGCCATGATCAACTTCGCCGCCGCCGCCACGATCGCTGCCGTCACCATCAAGCAACTCGTGCAGGCCCGCGACGGCAACACCGATCAGAGGCTCAGCGATGCTTTCGATCCCGACGACCGTCCCATTCTCGAAGCCGTCTCTGCCAAGCTTGAAGGTAAGACCGAGCGACAACGCAATCCCCATCCCAAAGGATCTCTGGCCTTCGCAGCCTGGGTTATCGCTCGCCTCGGCGGCTGGACCGGCTACTACGGCAAGCCAGGCCCCAAGGTCATGCGCATCGGCCTCGCCGAATTCTCCGCCATCAAATACGGAGCAACGCTCGATGTTCATGATGTGTGAATCCGATAGGTCACTATACGGGGAGAAATGCCCGGCAGGGCAATGAGGGGCAGCGCAAACCTGAGCGATTGTCCTGGGATCGAGCGCCAGTCGAAAATCTCACCTGGGCGCGTGCGCCACGCGCTCGTCCTGAGCGTTCTTCGAGAATTCGCGCCGGTACTGCGCGGGCGTGGTCCTGAGCCGCGCCGCGAAATGTTGGCGCAGCGATGTGGCGCTGCCGAACCCTGACTCGAAG
This sequence comes from Mesorhizobium sp. M1322, assembly GCF_040318085.1. Classification (NCBI taxonomy): domain Bacteria; kingdom Pseudomonadati; phylum Pseudomonadota; class Alphaproteobacteria; order Hyphomicrobiales; family Phyllobacteriaceae; genus Mesorhizobium; species Mesorhizobium sp. M1322. The sequence continues at coordinate 6,861 of NZ_JAMYLP010000152.1, read as the reverse complement.
GCAACCATGTCCATCGATTTTTCCGTCGCTTCCAGCAGCCGCTGCGCCAGCGCGACGCGCTGATCGGTCAGCCAGTCGCCGAAGCTGGTGCCGATCGATTTTTGAAAGCGGCGCGTGAATGTCCGGCGGGTGAGGCCGGCGGCATCGGCGACACTGTCCAGGCTGTGCGCCTCGCCCAGCGTCTTGCGCACCGCGTCGAGGGCTTGGGTGAAGCGGTCCGCATTTTCGGTCCTGGAGATCGGGCGTTCTATGAACTGTGCTTGCCCGCCCTGCCGATGAGGAGAAAGCACGATTTGCCGGGCGAGGCGCAGCGCCGCCTCGGCTCCGCAGCGGGCCCGCACGATATGCAGGCAGCAGTCGAGCCCGGCGGCGACGCCGGCCGAAGTCACGACGTCGCCATTGTCGATGTAGAGCACCTCGGGCTCGACGAGAATGTGGGGATAGAGTGCCTGCAGCCGATCCGTGTAGGCCCAGTGCGTCGCGGCTCGCCTTCCCGAAAGCAGCCCGGTCGCCGCAACAGCGAATGTTCCCAAGCACAGTCCGACAATCAGCGCGCCGCGCCCGTGCGCGCGACGCAACGCCTCGATCAGTGCCGCTGGCGGTGGGACTTCGAGGTTCTTCCAACTGGGTACGATGATGATGTCGGCGCTATCAAGCGCGGAAAGCCCGTGCGGGACGCTGATGGTCAGCCCCGCATCGGTGCGGATCGGCCCTTTCTCAATCGCGCAGACCCGGAAGTCGAAGCGCGGCAGGCCGAGCGCCGTGCGATCCTCTGCGAATACAAGGCACGGCACGGAGAGGTGGAACGGGCTGATGCCATCGAAGGCGATGGCGGCAACGATCGGATCGGCCATGATGAGCACCAATGAGGGTTAGGTTCGGATTGTCCCAATTCTTTCGCACAATGTCAATTGGGACACTTTTTGCGGGCTGATGCCGAGCCTATCCTCAGCCCATCAATGTCAAACGGGAAAGGAAAACCCCATGTCGGAATCAGTCAACGGCAAACTGCCGCGCCGTGCCCTCATCGTCGTCGACATCCAGAACGACTATGACGGCGGCAACCTCACCATCCAGCACCCGCCGTTTCGAGAGAGCGTCGTCAATGTAGCGCGGGCGATGGACGCTGCCATTGAGGCGGGCGTCAAGGTCGTGGTTATCAAGCAGTTGGCGCCGGAAACGTCGCCGATTTTTGCCAAGGGCAGCTATGGCGCAGAATTGCATCCCCAGATCGCCAGGCGAAGCCGCGATCATTACGTCGAAAAGACCTTGCCGAGCGCCTTCACCGGTACGGACCTCGAGGACTGGTTGCGCGCCAACGCCATCGATACGATCACCGTCGTCGGCTACATGACGCATAACTGCGATCTGTCGACGGTCATCCACGCTGTCCATATGGGTTTTGCCGTGGAGTTCCTGTCCGACGCCACCGGCTCTGTGCCCTATGCAAACAGCGCCGGCTACGCCTCGGCCGAGGACATCCATCGCGTGGTGACTGTTATCCTGCAATCGCGCTTCGCGGCCGTTCTCAAGGCCGCCGAATGGATTGACTGTCTGAAGACCGGTACGCTGCCCGAACGCGACACGATCTTTGCATCCAACCAGCGCGCGCTGGCGCGGAGCGCCGCTTAGAAAATTGTCGCGGAGAAGCAAAGAGGGCGCCGCAGCGAGGCGGCGCCCTTGTCGTTCCGGCCATCAAAATCCTTAGAACAGACCTTCGATCTGGCCTATCTCGTTCAGGAAGATCTTCTCCGAGGACGGCGCCTTGGGCAGGCCGGGCATGGTCATGACCTCGCCGCAGATGACGACGATGAAGCCGGCGCCGGCAGACAGCCTGACCTCGCGCACCGGCACGGTGTGGCCGGTCGGCGCGCCGCGCAGGTTCGGGTCGGTCGAGAAGGAATATTGCGTCTTGGCCATGCAGACCGGCAGGTGGCCGTAGCCGGCGTGTTCCCAGGCGTGGAGCTGGTCGCGCACCGACTTGTCGGCGATCGCTTCGGAACCGCGATAGATGCGCTGGACGATGGTGTTGATTTTCTCGAACAGCGGCATGGCGTCGGGATAGAGCGGCGCGAACTGCGACGCGCCGGATTCGGCAAGCGCCACCACCCTACCGGCGAGCTCCTCGATGCCGGCCGAGCCGTGGGCCCAGTGCTTGCACAGGATCGCCTCTTCGCCCATCGAGGCCACGTAGTCCTTCATCGCCTGGATTTCAGCGTCGGTGTCGGAATAGAAATGGTTGATGGCGACCACCGCCGGCACGCCGAACTGCCTGATATTCTCGACGTGACGGCCGAGATTGGCGCAGCCCTTCTTCACCGCCTCGACATTCTCCTTACCGAGGTCTTCCTTCTTGACGCCGCCATTCATCTTCATGGCGCGCACGGTGGCGACGATGACGGCTGCCGCCGGCTTCAGGCCAGCCTTGCGGCACTTGATGTCGAAGAATTTTTCGGCACCGAGATCGGCGCCGAAACCGGCTTCGGTGACGACATAGTCGGCAAGCTTCAGCGCCGTCGTGGTGGCGACGACCGAGTTGCAGCCATGCGCGATGTTGGCGAACGGGCCGCCATGGACGAAGGCCGGGTTGTTCTCCAGTGTCTGCACCAGGTTGGGTTGCATGGCGTCCTTGAGCAACACGGCCATGGCGCCGTCGGCCTTGAGGTCGCGGGCGTAGACGGCCGACTTGTCGCGGCGATAGGCGACGATGATGTCGCCGAGGCGCTTTTCCAGGTCCTTCAGGTCGGTGGCCAGGCAGAGGATCGCCATGACTTCCGAGGCGACGGTGATGTCGAAGCCACCCTCGCGCGGAAAGCCGTTGGCGACGCCGCCGAGCGAGCAGATGATCTCGCGCAGCGCGCGGTCGTTCATGTCCATGACGCGGCGCCAGACGACGCGGCGGATGTCGATGCCGAGTTCGTTGCCCCAGTAGATGTGGTTGTCGATCAGCGCCGAAAGCAGATTATGCGCCGTGGTGATGGCGTGGAAATCGCCGGTGAAGTGGAGGTTCATGTCCTCCATCGGCACGACCTGCGCATAGCCGCCGCCGGCCGCACCGCCCTTGACGCCGAAATTCGGCCCGAGCGAGGCCTCGCGGATGCAGACGATCGCCTTCTTGCCGATGCGATTGAGACCGTCGCCGAGGCCCACCGTCGTCGTCGTCTTGCCCTCGCCGGCGGGAGTCGGGTTAATAGCAGTAACGAGGATCAGCTTGCCGTCCTTGTTTGCCTTCACCGACTTGATGAACTCGGCCGAGATCTTCGCCTTGTCGTGGCCGTAGGGCAAAAGATGCTCGCTCGGAATGCCGATCTTCTGGCCGATCTCCTGGATCTGCTTCTTGTCGGCGGCGCGCGCGATCTCGATGTCGGACTTCACTTCGGCCATGGCGGCTTTCCTCTGGATTGGACGGTGGAAGGGGACGGGTTTGATCAGTGTGGTCGCAAGCCTGTTCGAAAAAGCCTGGCACAGCAGGCGAGGGCACGTTCTAACCCTGTCGCTGCCGCGGCGTCAACTTGCATGCAACTATGTTTCCTATAGAGAAAGACGGCTCTGTGTTTCCCGGTCGACCTGTCCCGGATCTTCGCCCGGTTGTCGCGCCGTATAGAAGCCAGAGCACGCGCAGTCCTGCCGTCTCAAAACAGCCGCGGAATGCACGGAATGCGACAGGGTTCGAGCGCCGGTCGGCGCTTCGAGCGGTCGCGTCAGAATGCGCCGATCTGGTGCATCAGCCCCAAGCCGTCAAGCTGGCCGAAATGTTCGACCACGAGGCCGTTCTCAATGCGATCAATGTGAATCACACCAACCGAGACGCAATTTCCGCTCGGTTCGACGCCATGGAAGATGCCGGTGTGCGTGCCCTGAAAACGGCAGCGCGTGACCACCTTGTCGGCATCGCTGACATAATCGTCGATGACGTGATGTCCGTCCGGGAATCCGGCAAAGAACTCGGTCAGGGATTTGCGCCAGTCATCTAAGCCGATCGGGTTGGCACTGCCGAGATGAACGGCGAGATCTGGGGAAACCAGACTGGCCAGTTTGTCCCAGTCTTGCTCGTCGATCGTGGCATAGAAGTTTCGAGCAACTTCCCGGATATCCATTGCGTGTCCTCGCTGGCTGCCGCCCAGCGGTTGAACGACGACGAGGCAGTCAGGTTCCGCTCTCCGCGATGCGGCCGACCTATTGCCTCGACACGTTGCTGATCTCGACCAGCGACAGCGGTGATTTCAAGCCAAGACGTCTGTCACCATTCGCTTCCTTCACCGATCCAGAACGGACCTGACCTCGACGAGGTTCGATCGCACCCTAAGCACATAGAATCCCATCGTGGTAAGGTGGGTGGGCATGATCCAGCCATCCTCGCGACCGTTGGAAATTATCAAAGGCTGGATGGCGAGCGCGGCCTTGAGCTGGCCTTCCACGCTGTTCCACAGCGGCGTGAGACCGCGATTGTCGAGGATCTGCTGGAAGTCGTGGTGCGCCGCCGTCAGGATGCCGTAATAGCCGTAGAGCTGGCCGTAGGCGAACCAGAAGCGGTCGTCAGCGCGCGTGTCGAACCAGCCGCTGTTGAAATTCTGCGAACGGTCGCGGATCAGGTCCGACGTCGAGCCTATGTCACTCGCGATCCGGTCGACGAACTGCAACAGGTTGTCGGCGCGCGCGTTGAAGACAACCTCGCATTTCATGAGCCGGTCGTTGAAGGCGCGAAGGCTGTTCGCCGCCGTGCGATAGAAACTCGGCGTCGGGGTTTTCGGACCAAAGGGCCTGAGGCCGAAATACCAGGTTTCCTCGTCGAAGGTGATCGCGCCGCGCGCATCCTGCAGGTTCTGGTCGATCTGGCTGGTGCCGCGGACGCGGCCCAGCGTGTCGACAAGCTCGACCGCGGTGCGCCGGATGGCCTGATTGACCCCGCGCTGGAACGAGGCCTTGTTGTCGAGAAACGGCGTGCGGTCCCAGTCCATGCCGAAGAACCCGAGCTTGTAGAGTATCATCGACGAGATCCAGGCGTTCTCGTTGACGTTGAAGTCGATGAGATCAGCCGCGACCTGGACTATGGCCGAGTTGGTGCAGGTCTTGACCTCTCCCTCGACGCCAGCGGTTTCCCCCGTGGCGGAAGGAGCGGGCTGGGCCGGAGCGGCTCCGGCCGGCTGCTTGAAATTGTATGCCTGCGCATAGGCGGGATTGAAATTGCTCCAGACCTGCGTGTTCCAGATGAAGTAGCCGTAGAGGCCGATCAGCGCGAGCAGGGCGAGGCCGAGCACCGCCTTCAGGATCCAGCCGCGCTGTGTGTACCAGTGCCCGGCCCATATGAACGGCCACAGGATCACGCCGACGGCGAAGCCGATGCCGCGGCCGATCCACTGGAACATCCGTGTGAAGAAATTCACGATCGGATCAAGCATGGCGATGTCACCCCTCGTCAGTCAGCCAAGAATTCGATAAGGTTAGGCATTCAATCGGTAAGGCCGTAGAGGCGTGTACGAAACGCCACCTTGTCTTTCAGATATGTGGTTTTCAAAACGTCCACAACATGCGATCGCCAGGCGTCGCTGAAGCCGTCATAGTCCCTGTAGAATCCCGGTTTGTTGAAGACGTAGCGCGAGACGAAGTCCTGCGGCACGAAATCCGAGATCAACTGGTTGGTCAGCCAAGCGTCGGGATGGCCGGGCTTCGCCCGGATCGCCAGGAAACGCTGCTGCGGGAACACGTCCTCGATCTTGAGATAGCCGAGATGAGCGATCTCGCGCTTGGCGGCGTTGAGAAAGGGGAAACTGCCGTCCCTGGTGATCAGGTCGGCATGGCTGTGGATCCAGGTCTGCAGCCAGACCTTGTCGACGTCGGTCAGATTGCGGTCGGGCTCGGCGTCGCGGATCAGCGCGCGCACCACCATCTCGGCGCGATGTTCGAGATAGCCCGATGTTTCGATCCACGAGGCACGCGGCAGTTCGATGCGGCCGGTCGCGGCGAGGAACTTGAACACCCTGTCGGCATCATTGATCGAGAGGTAGCTCACTTGCCACGGCCGCGAGCGGCGGAAGCCGGGTGCTGCCGGGTCGCTGATCACCGTCGTCATATCAGGGTCGATGAACACATAGAGCCCGCCGAAATGGCTGGTCCAATAGGCGCTGTGGCGAAAGATCACCTGATCCGGCACCAGCGCGTTCTCGCGGATGTCGCCGCAGATCTTGGCCAGCTCCACCATGCGGGTGAGCATGGCGCTGTCGCGCCAGGCGTCCGGCTCCTGCTTCAGCTGATCGACGAGCTTGCCGAGTTCGGCGGCCTTGCCGAGCACGTCCTCCGCCGACAGCACCTTGAACTCGACCTGGTTGATCGACAGCAGATCCTCGATGTCGTCGACCTTGGGGACCGAATCCTCGATCTCGCCGTAGATGACATCCTTGATGGTCAGCGCGTCGATGGCGCGCTGATTCTTCGACATGAACTCGAACATCAGTTGCGAGGTGTTGGAAAAGGCGGTGTGCACCACCGGCAGGTCGATCTGCGACGGCGTCAGGATGATGAAACGGCGGTTGATCTGGTTGGGATCGAGGTAGTTATAATCGCCGCATTCTTCGGCCACCTGCGGCGAGAAGCCGGTGCGGTCGATCTCGAAGCCTTTCAGCTTCGTCGGCTTCAGGCCGAAGGCGACCAAAGCCTTGTTGTAGCGCTGGATGAGATGCGGCTCGTCAATAGTCAGCAACCGGCCGTAGATCAACTCGTTCTCGCGCAAAAGGTCGGATTTTTTGGCCACTATTCCTTCTCCCCGTTCACGGCAGGGCTGTCCGGGGAAAGTTATTCATATATGAAGGCCATCTGATTGGGAGAGGCTCGGTCTTTTGGTCGGCTTGGATTGACCGGTGGCGG
>NZ_JAMYLP010000151.1:0-7782 GCF_040318085.1 Mesorhizobium sp. M1322 | reverse complement strand
ACCGTCTGCCCCAGGTTCGCTGCTTTGGGCGTCGGGCGCGGCGCATGTGGTTAAGGGCCGGGGGCGCTCACCAGCCGCGGCGAGGGCGGGGCGTGGCCGGTTCCGTCGAAGGGCGTGCCGTCGGCATGTTCGCCATAGCCGTCGCCGATATAGCGATACCAGACGGGCCCCTGCGGCAGGTCGCAGCGCAGCCGCGCATCGATGACCTTGACGGTGTCGACGATGCGCGGATCGTCGGCGGCCCTGAGGCCGAAGCGGACGAGGGCCAGCGCATCCGGGCTGACGACCGCCTCGGCCGGCCGGTCGCTATCGCCGGGCGGCCGGTTCTTGATCGGCACATAGCCGTCCTTCGGCGACGCCGCGCCGGCGGTGTCGGGCGGCGCGATGCGGACGTAATAGCCTTCGACGCCGACTTCTTCGCAGAGTGAAGTGCCGGTGACATAGGTCCAGCGCTCAATCTGGTCGTTCCAGACATCGGCGGTTTCACGCAGATAGTTTGCCGGCTCTGCTTTGCCGCAAACGTCGAACATGTCGGCTGCGGCGAGCAGTGCTGCGATCTCGACGGCGAGCGTGAACGGACTGTAGCCGGCATCCTCCTCCCAGCGGTCTTCGCCGGTGACGGGACCGTTGCGCACAACATAGGAAGCGGCGCGCTCGATCATCGGCATGAAGGAGAGCAACGCGGCGTCTGCCAGGTGCCCTGCGCGGCGGAGCGCGTCGGCGAGCAGCAATGGAAAGGCGCATTCGTCCATCTGGATGCCTGGCCAATAGGCTGATCCGTCGAGCCAGGCGTTCTGCGGCCAATGCCCATCCGGCTGCTGGATGGAGCGGAGATAGGCGAGAATCTCAAGCGCTTGCGCCGGATCGCTGGCGGCCAGGAAGCCGCCCGCGGTTTCGACCAGATCGCGCGGCCAGACCAGATGATAGCCGCCGAGATCGTCGTCGCCCATGCTGAAGCCCCATGGGATCGACAGACTGGCGACGGCTGCACCGGATTTCGCGGAGGACCGGTGGGTCGCCAGAACCGCCGTGCTGACGCGATAGGTGTTGATCCCGGGCGCTGTACGCCGGTCCAGCGGCAGCAGGCCTGCCTGCCAGTTGCGCCATTTCTGGACATAGGATTTGGCTGCGGGCTCGAAGCCTCGCTTTAGACTGGCCGAGGCATTTTCCGCTGCCTCTTGCGGCGTCGTTCCGAAACCCAGCGCCAGCAAGGCCATTGGGTTTACAGCCGAAAAGCCGATCTCTCCGGTCAGCGCGACATTGCCGTCCTCTGCCGTGCGGCAGGCCGGGTCGAGTCGGCCGTCACGACGCAGTTGCTGCCAGCCGTCGGAGACACCGACATAGCCGGCCGAGCATGCTCCCCAAGGCAGCGACGAGGCGAGCGCCAGGCAAACGCGACGCCCGGACGCAAACAGGACAGGCTTTCCCTCGTAGTCGCCGACCCAGGCGGTGTTGCCCACGCCAGCGTTGACCAGATGCGGTGCCAGCAGCGCGTAGACGCGGTGGTCGGCAACCGTGCCACTCAGCGGCATGAAGCTGATTTCCTGCAGCAAAGCGGGACGTTCCGGGTCCGTAATAATACGCTTTTCGATCCGGTAGGTGGCATCGGCGGCGGTGTTGACCAGCCTGTAGGCGGGCACTCCATCCTCGAACGGCTCGACGCTGGGCACGGCATCCCGCTTTTCTTCCGAGAAATAGCCGCCGGGGCCGGTGACGACCAGCCCCATGTCGCGCGTGCAGGCGCTGTCGAGGCTGGGATAGTAGACCTCGTTGAGAATGCCGTGGCTGATCGTGAACCATATAGGGCAGGCCGGCGAAAGCGCGGTTCCGACGCCGCTCTTGGCGCTTGACGTCCAGCGCGCCGGAATTCCGGGTGCGCCCAGCGCATCAGTCGGCGTCGCTGCCATCTCGATTTCGGTCTCCCTGCCCCACCCCTAGACCAGGAGCCGAAGCCTTTTCAATCATGGCACCGCAAGTTGATCGTCAAACCGCTACCGATCGCTGTTGACAAGTGCGCCCATCTAAATTTGTCTGACAATATTGAAACGAGGGTCGTCATAACAGCCACCAGCAGCCAACAACGATCAGCAATCCATGGGAGGATAACACATGAAGAAGATACTCGTCTTGAGTGCCCTTGCGGCGATGCTCGCGTCAGGCAACGCGCTTGCCGACACCAGCGACAAGAAGATCGCCTTTTCCAATAATTATGCCGGCAATTCGTGGCGACAGGCGATGCTCGACAGCTATGCCATCGTCACCAGGAAGGCGGTCGCCGACGGGGTGGTCGCAGCCGCGGACATCTTCACGACGGCCGACAAGGAGGTGCCGACCCAGGCAGCCCAGGTGCAGAACCTGATCCTGCAAGGCTATGACGCCATCGTCATCAACGCCGCCTCGCCGGACGCGCTCAACGGCGCCATCAAGCAGGCCTGCGATGCCGGCATCGTCGTCGTCTCCTTCGACGGCATCGTTACCGAGCCCTGCGCTTATCGCGTGGTCGTCGACTTCAAGGACATGGGCAGGCAGGAAGTCGAGCAGATGGCTAAGTTCCATCCCGAGGGCGGCAATCTGCTGGAAATCCGCGGCCTTGCCGGCACGTCGATCGACGACGCCATCCATGCCGGGATTCTGGAAGGCGTCGCCGCTCATCCCAAGTTCAAGATCGTCGGTTCGGTGACCGGCGACTGGGATCAGACCACAGCACAGAAGGCGGTCGCGACGATCCTGCCGTCACTGCCGGAAATCGTCGGCGTCGTCGATCAGGGCGGCGACGGCTATGGCGCGGCACAGGCCTTCGCCGCGGCCGGCAAGCCGCGCCCGACGATCATCATGGGCAACCGTCAGGATGAACTGCAATGGTGGAAGGAACAGAAGGACAAGGACGGCTACCAGACCTGGTCGGCGTCCATTGCGCCAGGCGTATCGTCGCTGGCCTTCTGGGTGGCGCAGCAGGTGCTCGACGGCCGCACGGATGTGCCACATGATCTGTTGGTGCCATACCTCGCCTTCACCCAGGATACTTTCGAGGCGGAGCTGCCGAACATCCCCAAGGGTGGTGTCGCCAGCCACGAATACACGCAGGAAGACGCCATCGCGGCGATTAAAGCCAACATCAAGTGAGCGTGGCACGTTGCCAGCTGCATCGCCACCCGGATGTCGCTAGGGATGCCTAGAGGTAACGCAGACATCGTCAAACTGGACGGCGCCGAAAAACGTTTCGGCGCCGCCGATATCGACATCATCAGACTGGACGGCACCGAAAAACGTTTCGGCGCCGTCCGTGCGCTCGCTGGCGTCGATTTCAACGTCCGTGCCGGCGAATGCGTCGGTCTCGTCGGCCACAATGGCGCAGGCAAGTCCACGCTCATGCACATGGTGGCGGGCACGCTCGTGCCCGACAGCGGGCGGATCGCGGTGCGCGGCCATGTCGAGGACAATTATTCGGTGCCGCGCGCGCAACAGCTCGGCATACGCTGCGTGTTCCAGGAGCTGTCGCTGTGCCCAAATCTCAGCGTCGCCGAGAACACGCGCATCAACCATACGACGCTGCGCGGGTTCGGTTGGCGGCGCAAGGCGGCCGATCTCATTGCCGCCAAGCTCGACGAGATATTCCCGGGCCACAGCATCTCCGCCACCGATATCGCCAGCGATCTTTCCATCGGCAGGCGGCAGATGGTCGAGGTGGCGCGTGCCTTCACGGTGACGCAGGATCCGCTCGAACTGGTCATCCTCGACGAGCCGACATCCTCGCTCGACGCGCACACGGCCGGCCAGTTGCTGGCCTTCGTCCGGCGCTTTGTCGCCGGGGGCAAGAGCTGCATTCTGATCTCGCATGTTCTGGGCGAGGTGCTCGGGAATGCCGACCGCATCGTGGTGATGCGCGACGGCAAGGTCGTTGCGTCGGATGCGGCGAAGGCTTTCGATCGCGACAGGCTGGTGACGACCATGGGTGGAGCGGAAGCGCGTGAGAAAATCGCCGCCAAAATCGCGACCCAAAAGCCGGAGACCGGGCCATTGCGGGTCCGGGCCCGGCCAGCGCGGCAAGAGGACGGCAAAGAGCTCGTGGCGCATGCCGGCGAGATCATCGGCCTTGCCGGGCTGGCCGGCCATGGACAGACGGACCTGCTGCTGGCGATCTTCGCCGCCGCGGCGCGCGGCAAAACCGGCATCGAGGTCACCGCGCCGGTGGCACTGGTGGCCGGCGACCGCCAGTCCGACGGGATTTTTCCGCAATGGTCGATTGCGCAAAACATCGGCGTCCGCTCGCTGAAGCGATTGCGCAATGGCCTGCTGATCTCGCCGCAACGCGAAGCCGAACTCGCAACCTTCTGGCAAAGGAAAATCGGGATCCGCACCCCTGACATGAACAATAACATCTTCTCGCTGTCCGGCGGCAACCAGCAGAAGGTCCTGTTTGCCCGGGCGCTCGGTTCCGACGCGAAAATCGTGCTGATGGACGACCCGATGCGCGGCGTCGATATCGGCACCAAGCTCGAGGTCTACGATCTTGTGCGCGAAGAGGCTGGCCGCGGCCGCACTTTCCTCTGGTACACCACGGAAACCGAAGAGCTCGACAATTGCCACAGCATCTATGTCTTCAAGAACGGCCGGATCGTCGCTAATCTTACGCGCGACGAGCTGACGGAGGAAAAGATCATCCAGTCCTCGTTCGGCGACGCGGCCTGAGATGACGGCAGCACCCGTCGAGACCGGTCCCAAGAGTTCTTCCGAGCGCGGCGCGCTGGCGCGGGCTCGCCTGTTGCGCGGGCTGCTGCCTGCGATGTCGCTGGTGCTGGTGCTGCTGGCGATCGCCTGGCTCAACCCGCGCGCCATCAGTTATTTCGGCTTCAGCCTGATGCTCAATTTGGCGATCCCGATCGCCCTGGCGACGATCGCGCAGATGTTCGTCATTGCCGGCAACGAGCTGGACCTGTCGATCGGCACGTTCGTCGGTTTCGTCGGCTGCGTCACGGCGACATGGCTGAAGGACGCGCCGCTGGTCGGCGTCTTGATCCTGCTCGGATCGATCGGCGTCTATGCGCTGCTCGGCGCGCTGATCCATCTGCGCAATTTGCCTTCAATCGTCGTGACGCTCGGCATGAGTTTTGTCTGGCAGGGTCTGGCCATCCTCATCCTGCCGAAGCCCGGCGGCAAAGCGCCGGACTGGCTGCTGTCGCTCATGGCCTTCAAGCCGCCCTTAGTTCCCTTTCCGATCATCGCGGCGCTGCTGATCGCGGCGGTCGTCCATTTCGGGCTGATGCGCACCTCCTATGGTGTGATCCTGCGCGGATCGGGCGGCAATGCCGCGGCTCTCAGCCGTGCCGGCTGGTCGCTGCTCAAAACCAAGATCGTGCTGTTCGCGCTGGCCGGCCTGTTCGGCGTTTTGTCCGGCATGGCCCTGATCGGCATCACCACCTCGGCCGATGCCAATATCGGCAATGGCTATACGCTGCTTTCGATCGCCGGCGTCATCCTCGGCGGCGGCGAATTCGTCGGCGGCCGGGTGTCGCCGATCGGCGCGGTGATCGGCGCGTTGACACTGGCGCTTGCCGCCTCGCCGCTGCTGACCTTCATGCACATCCCGCCCGATTGGCAGGTAGCCGCCAATGGCGCCATCCTCATCATCGTGCTGGCGGCCCGGGTGCTGATCAGCCGCAGGGAGAGATGAGCGATGGCATCGTTGCGATTGCTGCTCGCCAAACCCTGGATCTGGTCCTTCATCGGCGCGCTGCTGGTTTGGCTGGCGACGATCACCTTCACTGGCGGATACGGCGGCGGCGGCATGATCACGGCGGCACTTTCGCTTGCCGTCTTCACCGTCATTGTCGGTGTCGGCCAGATGTTCATGATCACGCTCGGACCGGGCAATGTCGATTTGTCGCTGCCGGCCAATATCGGACTCGCCAGCGCCGTCGCCATGAAGGTGATGGACGGCAATGACCAGATGATCGCCGTCGGGCTGCTGGCGGCGGTGGCCTGCGGCATGGCGATCGGCGCCGCCAATTATCTCTTGATCTGGGCGCTGCGCATCCCGCCGATCATCGCCACATTGTCGGCGAGCTTCATCATCCAGTCGATCGACATCAGCTATGGCCGCGGCTTACAGATCAAACCGCCGCCGGGCTTTGCCAATTTCACCAACTGGCAGGTTCTGGGTATTCCGGTGCTGGCGATCCTCACCGTGCTGTTCACCATCGGTGCTGCGATCGCGTTGAAGCGCATGATCTATGGCCGTTCGGTGCTGGCGATCGGCCAGAACATCCGCGCCGCATGGCTGGCCGGCGTCAATGTCGGCCGCATCCGCTTCCTCACCTACACGCTGTCGGGCGCGCTCGGCGGCCTCGACGGCGCGCTGCTCGCCGGCTATTTCCGCGGCGCCAACGTCGATATCGGCAACGAGTATCTGCTGGCCTCGATCGCCGTCGTCGTCATCGGCGGCACGTCGGTGGCGGGTGGCAAGGCCAATGTGCCGGGTGTCTGGGGCGCGGCCCTGTTCCTGGTGCTGCTCTTGACCATGCTCAATACGTTCGGTGTCAGCGCCGGCGTCCGTCTGCTGCTGACAGGGCTGATCATCGTGGGTGTGATTACGGCTGCGGGTGGCCAGAAGGCGCTGCGCTAGTTCTTTCGCACAAAGGTGCCGCGACGGTGCAGAATCTTTTAATGGCGGCGGGACAGCACCCCCTCTGCCTTACCGGGCATCTCCCCCGCAAGGGGGGAGATCGGCAGCTCCAGCGCCCGTCTACTCGTATGACTTTCGAGATTGGCGAAGGCCTTGAACACGGCCAGTCTCCCCCTTGGGGGGGAGATGTCCGGCAGGACAGAGGGGGGTGGGAAGGATCGCGACGGCTCTCATTGGGGCCATCGCTGTGGCGAGACCTGATATGGCAGAGTCCCGGCGGCTGGTCACGGCGAGCCCGGAGCCTTTTCGCGAACATCGTGGTTCCCATCCGGGTATCGGCCCTGTAAATCCCTCGGCATTGTCGGCGTCATCATTGCGAGAGATTTGCGTGTCCAATTTCGTGAGCATTACAAGGGATGGCGGCGTCGCGGTTGTGACCATCGACAATCCGCCGGTCAATGCGCTGAGCTTCCATGTTCGTGAGCCGCTGATGCAGGCGCTTGTCTCCTTGCGCGACGAGCCTGATGTCGCGGCCGTCGTCATCGCCTGTGCCGGGCGGACCTTCGTCGCCGGCGCCGACATCACCGAGTTCGGCAAGCCGGTGCAGCAGCCGGATCTGCGCGCGATCATTGCCGTGTTGGAAGCCATTGCCAAGCCGACGGTCGCCGCCATCCACGGCACTGCGCTCGGCGGCGGTCTGGAACTGGCGCTTGGGTGCCATTTTCGCGTTGCCAACGCTGGGGCCAAGCTCGGCCTGCCAGAGGTCAAACTCGGCCTGCTGCCCGGCGGTGGCGGCACGGTTCGACTGCCGCGCCGCGTCGGTGCGAAGAAGGCGCTGAGCATGATCGTTTTGGGAACGCCGATCGATGCGACCGAGGCGCTCGCCGCCGGCCTGGTTGACGCCGTCTTCGACGGCGACGTTACCGCGCGGGCGGTTCGGTTCGCCAGCGAAATGACTGGCAAGGAGGGACCGTTCACGCCGGTGCGCGACCGCAATGATCGCCTCAACCGGGCCGAACTGCCTGAATTCGACAGGCAAGCGGCGGAATCCGCCAAAAAGGCGCGCGGCCTCGAAGCGCCGATCGCCTGTGCGCAGTCGGTCCGCAACGCCATCACGCTGCCGTTCGAAGAAGCGCTGTCGGCGGAACGCGAACTGTTCG
>NZ_JAMYLP010000150.1:0-7860 GCF_040318085.1 Mesorhizobium sp. M1322 | reverse complement strand
TTGGGCATCGCAAATCACCTCCTACAGGAAGTGAATCACGAACGTCGCCTCACTGGAATCCCCTCTCGATTCAACCTGAGCGTCCGACGCTCTAGTGGAGAGCAGCATCATCGAGATGCGTATCCATCGCCGAGACTGAACCGGCCGAAAGACAGATTCACGCACCAAGCCCGCGCGGCAGACCTGCGCAACGCGTGGGCCGCCCTCAAACTGGCGTGTTTTCAATAGATGCTCCGGCTACCGGCTCAAAGCGATTATCTGGGAAAGCTCGGCGATGTCGCCATAAATCATCGAACCTTTAGGGGCGCGGCATCACGGTGCGGGCGGTGGCGCACCTGAAGGCAAGCGGAACGGCCCGAGAGCGCGGACGGACCCGCTCCTACCTGTTCTTTTGCTTGATGCAATACGCCTTGTTCTGCTTGAACAATCCTTGGCCCGGATACCGCGCGAGGCCCTTGTCGTAGATCGCAATCGCCCCGTCCCAGTCCTTCTTGTCTATGAACGTCCTCGCCCACTGGTCGTACGCGAACACTGCGAGCCTCTCCACGTCCGCCTCCCTTTCCGCGAGGTCCTTCAGCCTCTCGAGGACCGCGAGCGCCTCCTCGTGTTTGCTGTCCCGCACGAGAGCGTTCACCGTGTTGTTCAGGTGGTTCTTCGCCGATTGCACCACGTTCTGCAGGCCCAGGAACTTTTGCTTCAACGCTCGCAGCACGTCCGCCGCCTTGTCCGGCCCCTCCCCAGCGGCCACTTCCTTCGCCCACTCCTGCGCGAACCACCCGATGTTCCCCTGGAGTTTTTCCATCGCGGGGAACCGCCCGAGACCCGCCGCGTAGACGTCTGCCGCCTTCACCCACTGGCCTTCCTGCATGTGACTCTTGGCCCAGCCATCGTAGGCCGCGAAGTAGAGCTCCTGCGCCTCGTTTCCCGGCAGGAGCTCCTTCCCTTGCTCCACGGCCGCGAGCGCGGCCTCGAAATTCCTGTTCCCAATCGAGTCGTAGACCGTCCGACCCACCTCCCGGCCGCCGGACTTCGCGACCGACTCGACTCCGGGGAACTTTGCCGCGAGGGCCTTTGCGATCGCGGCGGCAGCCGGGACCCCGCCCCTCGCGTAGGCGGCCTTCGTCCACTCCTGGCCCACGTACGCGACGTTCTGCTTGAGCATGCCCGCCTTGGGATACTGCGCGAGCGCCTTCACGTACACGTCCGCCGCCTTTTCCCACTGACCGTCCTTCATGTGGCGCTTCGCCCAGTTGTCGTAGACGAAGAGCGACACCTCGCGGACACCCGCTGCGTCCTTCATCAGGTCCTTGGCCCCCTGGATCGCCGCGAGCGCCTCCTTGAACTTCCCCGCGTCGGCCAGCCCGTACGCCATCCGGCGCACGTGGCTGTCCGCCGCCCAAGTCACGTGTTCGTTTCCGCGGAAACGCGCCGCGAGCCCGCGCAGCGCCTCGAGAGCCTTCAGCTCACCCTCCTTCTTGGCCAGCGCGGCGGACCACCCCTGCCCGAAGTAGCCAAGCCACTTCTCAAGCTCCTTGCGCGGCTCGCCCGCGAGCGCCTCGAAGCCCGGCACGGCCGCTGCTAGCGCGTCGTCCCACCGGCCCTCCCGCATCCGTGCGTCGGCGGGCCGGATGTACACCAGCGATTGCATCCCCTGGAACCCGCCGCTGGGCACCGCGGCGGCCGCTCGCTTGAGGATGGCGAGCGCCTCGGCCGGCTTGCCGGCGTCCACCGCGCTGAGCGCCCACTGGCTCCAAACAGCCGAATGGTTATTAATAAGCGCCGCGTCCTTCGGCGCCAGCGCGAGACCGATCGTCACGACTTGCAGGGCTTCCTGGAACTTGCCGTCGTGCGCGAGCTCCGCTCCCCATTTCGCGAGCACGACCAGCGCGTTCTTCACCGCCGAGCCGAACTCGGGGTCGAGGCTCATCGCACGGAAGTTCGCCACGAGCGCCTCGTGGTAACGCTTCGAGTCCGAGAGCAACACACCGTGGTTATAGTAGATGATCGCCGCCAGCCCCGCTTCCTCGACCTCTCGGCGCTGATCGCGGTGCGCGTCGGGGATGTAGCGGAAGCCCGTCATTTGCTCAAACTTGGCGATGGCGGCCTTGTCCCGCGAGGGATTGAACCCATTGGCGTTTGTCGTCTCCACGTCCATGTGCCGCGTGCCGTCGTAGAGGATCGAGAACGCGTGGTCGGGCACCTCGATGGCTCGCACGTCCAGCCCGAGCCGCAGCGCGAGCGCGTTGTAGAGCGCGGCGGACGACACGCAATTGAACGTGCCCGTGTCGAGGATCACCGACAGATTGGTCTGGTGCGCCACGTAGCCCTGCGACATCGGGCCCCTGTGGAGCCACTTCAGGAGCGCCTCGCCCTTAGCCGCGGGAGTGCGCGCGTTCGCTACCGCCGCGCGGGCCTGCTGCTCCAGCGCGTCCAGGCGCTTCAGGTACTCCTTCCTCTTCCCCGCGTCGACCACGCCCGACGCCAGCAGCGCGGCCTCCGCGAACTCCACGGGCGTCAAGCGCCCCGCCTTCGCCTTCGCGAACATCGCCTTCTCGTCGTCGGAGACCGCCAGATTGAGCGATGTGGTCTTCTCGAGGCGCGTGAGCACGTTGAACGCCTTCGCCGGGGACTCGGCGAACGCATAGTGGCTCTTCGGCTCACCCTCCCGACCGATGACATCCACTTCCGCCGCCGCTACCTTGCGCGCCCCGGGCTGCGGCGCGAGCCGCACCATGATCCAGCGCGCCGCCGTGGTGGGGAACTCGAACGTCTGCGGCTTGCCCTTCGCCGCGAGCGGGTCAGCGCGAAGGGACCGGAACCCTGCGTGCGCCGACACCGTCGAGACGAGGATCTCCACGCGCGCCGCCGCGCTGCCCGAGCCCTCCGGCAGCGTGACCCGGATCCCCTCCGGCGCCACAACGCCTCCACCGAACGTGAACGTGACGTCTAGCGGTGAGGCCTCCGACGCCTCGATCTCCGCGACCGTCTTCGCGTCGCCGTCCGTCAACAGAGCGATCGCAGTCGCGTCGGCGGGGGACGTGGTCGATTCGACCTTCGCCGACGCGAGCCGCAGCAGGTTCACCGGTTCGTCGTCGACGGCGAACCCAGCCCGCGCCGCCAAGAGAACCGCGGCCACGGTGAGGCCGGCGAGCGCCGTCGTCCGAAGCGACCTCCACGTCATGGCCTAATCCTCGACACGGCTCGCACCCCCTGGGGATTCTTTTGCGAAATTGTCCCCGAGTCGGAGCCGAGGCGCGTCGCCGATAACCACGCCCAGGGCCTCCCCAGCGCACCGGCGGCCTCCCCGTTCGCAATCCAAATAGACGTCTTTCAGCTGTTTAATTGGCATGTAGCGTGAGCGAGCGCGAGGGACTTAACAACTGACATGATCATTTTGAGATCCTCCCCAGTTCCCGTCGGTCAACATTCAGTCCTTGGGATCGCAGGTGTAGTGCCGTTCGAAGGTCCCGTCCGCGCGCCGCTGCTTGTCGAAGCCGCGATGTAAGGCTCGATCGCGCGCTCGTGGACCAGCCAAAGAGGATCTCGGCCGAGGCGTAACCACCTGCGAAATGGACCAATGGCGGCAGCATGAATTATAACCATGATCAGATCGTACCTTCATTGATCTGAATTGACCGGTACGGAACGGCACTCCGGGCGAGAGCGTTAGCCGTCCGCGAGGCAAGTTAGGCCTAGTGGTCGATGGATTGGTTTTGCCGCGGCGTGCCCATACGGCGGGCGGTGGCTGGCCCCGGGCCACGCATGTAATAAAGCTCCGGGCGGTAGCGCGGCGCGACGAATTTGCGAAACCCCGCAGCAAGTTTTGTGACGGGAGCCAAGAATTTCATGACTGTTCCCTTTCCTTTCGCCGGCTTGCGCACGAGCCGGCGGGCCTGACGTTGCAACAAGGATATGACAGTCGAACCAGGCTCGGCTGTGGGAATTCCCACACCGGGGAAAACATTGGCGAAATCCGCTCCCAGTTTGCATCCCGGAAAGCGGGGCCTGCGGCCATCAAATTTCCTTGGATAGGGAGTAAGGTGAAGTACCCTTGATTGAACAAGAGACCGTTGTGACAGGCTCTCTGGCCTTCATCTCAAGACTTTGCGATGCCGACCTCGCCGCGCTGACCAAACGGTGGCACGAGCGCAGCTATCGACACAACGAGCTAATCATTTCCCACGGCGACACTGGTCGCGATGTCTTCTTCCTGCTGGAAGGACGGGCTCGCGTGACACTGGTTTCAGCGGACGGCAGGGAGATAGCGTATCGCGATGTCGAACCGGGTGACATTTTCGGGGAGCTCGGAGGCATTGACGGGATTGCACGCTCTGCCAGCGTAGTCGCGCTGGAGGCAACCCGCGCTGCACGGTTGTCCGGCACAGCATTCCGGGATATCGTGATGACCCACCCTACTTTTGCCTGGGTGCTGCTTGAGCATCTGTCTGCCCAGCTCCGGCGCATGACCGAGCGGGTATTCGAATACAGCACTCTGGTCGTGCGAAAACGGCTGATCGTCGAGCTCCTGCATCGGGCGGAGAAAGCCGCACTCGTGGACGGCGAGGTGTCCATAAGCCCGGCACCGACGCATTCCGAGTTGGCGGCAACGATGAGCACGCACAGGGAAGCGGTCTCGCGCGAAATGAGCGACCTCGCCAAGAGAGGCCTGATCGAAAAGCGCGGCAGCAGGTTATTGCTGCATGACGTCTCGGCACTACGGGCGCTGGTCGACAAGAAGGAATAGCGAAGGCTGTCGCTGCGGCGGGGGGCACCGCACGTTTCATACTCCTCGGCCGCAAGTGATTATTCCTTCCGGCAAACCGGGCAACCTAGCGTGCCAGCGCGCGGGTCGGGCTTCGATCGCATCACCCTTGCAAGAATCATGACTCGGCTTCTTGATGCGGGCACGGAACGTTATCCCCCAGCCTGCTTGCAGACTTACAAGGGCGGATCGAAGGGTGAAGCCGCGTGGACGTTAAATACCAAATCTTCGTCAGCTCGACCTACGCCGATTTGGTGGACGAAAGTCGGTCGGTCATCGAAGCCGTTCTTAACCTCGGGCATATTTCGCGGAGATCGAGTTCGTCCTCGGAGGCGACAGATTCAATGGCCGGCACGAACGAGTTCGGGAGGGGGCTCGGCTCCTGCCACGAAGAGTTTGCCGCCGGCCCGCGAAATCTCGACGGTTTGGCTGCGCTCGTCCAACCTGCCTGGAACCGAGATCGTGAGGCTTTGGCCTTCATCGAGGGTTGCCTCGAAGCGCACAGGCAAGCCCGCCTCGCCTTCAGCGATCGTGGTGACCACCCGGAAGCTGTTATCGGCTTCCGTATAATAGACGACGCCTTGAAAACCGCCGAGATCGATACTCCCTCCTTGTAGGGGGTCCAGTTCACCTGCAGAGGCGTAGCCCGTCGTCACGCAAAGCGCTGCAAGGACCGTGTATCTGTACATGATATTTTCCTCCTCAACCGAACAGGTCAGAACAAGATCGGTGCGCAAAGCATATGAGGAGTGGGTAGGTTCGTCTGTGGGAATTCTCACACGCGTGGCAACGCATTTAAAAACGAGGCCGGGCGCGTGTTTCGCCCTTTGCACGCAAAACTGCCAGTCTTCAATTAAGACGTGAAGGAACTTACTCATGAAGGGCAGCTCAACCGAACTTCGAAATCACGACACTAGTGCTGGTCCAGCTTCTTCGCAGTCTCCCGCTGCTTCGATTCGATCTCGTCCAGCACTGCTTCTGGCGCAACGTCCCTCTTAATCTCACCGACTTCTATATCGCTTACGGGTGGTTTTACATTCAACCGATCTGCTATCGAATCGACAAGTTCAATAAGCTTTGTGAGTTCGTGCTCCGTCAGCAGGCTCACCTGAAGGTCCAAATCCGCCCGCTTGTCTGCGGCAGCTGACATCCGGTTTTGGCTGATCAGTACAAACGTCGAGAGGAATATGGCCTCGACGGAAGCTACCATAGCCAGTATCACGAATGTCGGATCAAATGGCGGAGTGATCGGTATCCAGCCCAAGTTCGAGACGATCCAGCCGCCATACACGGCCAAGTGAAGGTACACGAAACGCATACTGCCCGTAAAAGAAGTAATCGCCTCAGCGATTTTCTCTTCCAAAGTTGCCTCGCTTGCTTCCTTCGCCCGGCGCTCCTCAATCGCTTGGATATTGCGCTTTAGTGCTTGGCTGAGTTCAGTCGGAGGGGGCGGAGGCAACGTTGGAGAATCCATGGAACACCCGTTGGATAGCTATCGGTCCTGCCACTCTGGGCAACATACAAAATCACGGATGTTCGACTTTGTTCCTGACTAGAGCCGTCTAATCATTGGCTCCCCTATTTACCCAGGCCATTTCGGGGTCTTAGACGACGCCGAATTTGCCGGAACAGCGCTTCACCTCGCAGATCTTAGGGCGAACAGCCCCGCTCCGCAGATCAAAACTGCGCCGAGAACGGTGGTGATCTTCGGCACCTCGTCGAAAAACAGCAGCCCCCAAAGTGGGACCCAGACGATGGCGGTGTACTCGAAGACGGCAACGTTGCCTGCTGGGGCAAGGCGGTAAGCCTGGGAAAGCAATGTCATTCCGGCAGATGCGATCACACCGCAGCCGGCCATCAGCAAAGTATCCTGGAGCGTAGGCCAGACCCATGGGCGCGTGAGGAAGGCAAGACTTGGATGATTGGCGTCTTCAAGGCCGCCCAAGCTCACAAGCGCCGCCAGCGCCGGCGCGCCGGTGAGGAAGGCCAGGTTCTGATAGAAGGTGATAACCGCGGCGACCTCGCTGTCGCCAAGCTTCCTCGCCAAGACCTGGGCCGACGAGTACAGAGCAGCAGCCAGGAGGGTCAACGCAGCTGCCCATTCGAAGACAGCAAGACCCGGTTGCAGCGTTATGATGACGCCGAGCAGGCCGACAATGAGCGCGATCAGGGTTGCGGTGTGAGGTCGCTCTCCGAGGAAGAGAATCCCGAGACCTGCAATGATGGGCGGGGCGACGAAAAAGAGTGCGACAGCATCGGCCAGAGGAAGCGCTGCGATCGAGAGATAATAGAAGAGGTATGCTCCCAGCGAGATTACCGCTCGGATAACGAGCAGCCCGGCTCGCTTCGAGAAAATAGACCGTATTCTAGCGGTCGCGCCGACCAGCACCAGCAGAATGGGCAATGCGACGATTGATCGAACAGTCATCGCTTGCGTAACGGGATAGGTGTCCGAGAGGCCCTTCAGGATCACGTCCTGCAGTGAGAAGACGAGAACGCCCAGGCAGAGAAAGCCAGTGGCTGCTAGGGACTTGTTCTGCATCGGGTACGTCCTAGTGAAGGGGCGCAGCTAGCTTGGCTAGGGCCGGCTCGATAGGGCCTGCACAGCCGCACCTGTAATCCACACTGACATGAACGATCGTCGCGAGATTGCGTTCTGGCCGCAGACTTAGGGGCGTGCTCATACAAATTGGAAGCAGCTGCATCCGCGGCGGCTGTGGGAGGCGCGATAAGGAGGCAACGTGCTGACAAAGGATGGTTATCTGCACTGGAGGCGAAAACTCGGCGTCCTCATGAAATGCCTTCCAACAAGTGTGCGTCATATAGGCGGTGCTCCAGCTCAACCGCGTTGCTGCTGAAGCCTAATTCCTGAAAGAACTTGCTGAACCGTGTCTTGTGAGCACACTGCAAACGGTGGTTTGCAGTTTGCACACCCGAGTGATTTGAACCATGTCGAGCGCCGTTGCCTATTTTCGAGTCTCCACACAGCGGCAAGGACGTTCAGGCTTAGTGTCTGAATCAAAACGACTGGTGCAATTTCAAGGTCTTGCGAGGCGACGCGTGAGCAGGCGGATGTGGGCGATGAAGACCCAGGCTTC
>NZ_JAMYLP010000149.1:0-8046 GCF_040318085.1 Mesorhizobium sp. M1322 | reverse complement strand
CTCCTTATTCGAATGGCGCTCTAGCGTGGCGACAACGTCTCGGGGCGTGACTTCCTTGCCGTTGTGGAACTGAATACCTTTCCGGATTTTCAGCGTCCAAGTCTTGACATCCTTCGACGAGCCGATTTCTTCGGCAATGCGGTATTCGATGCCATTATTGGGGGTCACTTCCATCAGCATCTCGCCCCAACACCTGCCGAAAGTGATTGGGGCGGCCCCGGCTGGAAGCGCTGGGTCGAGACTGTCGGTGGCCCCACCGCCTTGAAGGCCGGCTTTGAGGATACCGCCCCTTTGCGGGGCCTGCGCCTCTGCGGCGCCGGCCAGAAGCGAGTTGGCGAAGGTGGCGCTGACGCCGAGTGCCGTCGCACGGCCGAGAAATTCACGTCGGCTCAGCCGGCCCGCAGCGACGGGGCAGCTGAGATAGCCGAGTTCCTGTGACATGGGATGCTCCTCGCTACATTTGTTCCCTGGTGACCAACAATGCGGCCTTCGTTTTGATGATAATATGCTCATCCTCGGGCGGCTTTGCGCAAATTATTCTTCTATCCACGCAGGAAATCGGCGTTTTTCAGCAGTCTGCGCACATAAGGGGATGATGGTTGGTTGGAAGATTCCTCGCCATTCGGCAACCAGGGACAGGCTGGATGCGCGAGGTCGTGCACGCTTCTCTCTACATGACTCGGTGCGGGCCGCGCGTGCCGGTTACTGCCGAGTACTTCCGGCCGTTCTCGAGCGTACAGAAATGTTTGTATCGCTCGCGCGACGAGGGTCCGCTGCGCGCTCAGCAACGACCTCGTGATTACGGCGCACGAGGCTTGGGGTGGGAGTCGAGCCCGAGGGCCGGTGTCATCGACAGCCAGTCGGCCAAAACTCCGAAAGCGGCGGAATTCGGAATTCGTGGCTTTCGACGCGGGGAAGAAAGGTCAAGGGCCGCAAGCGACACATCGTCGTCGACACGATCGGCCTGATCGTCGGTCTCGTCGTCCATGCCGCCGACATCCAGGATCGCGATGGCGCACCAGCTGTCCTCAATTTGCATCCTCAAACGCTGGCCCTGAGATGCGCTAGGTCTTCGCCGATGGTACGTATGCCGAGAAGCCGAACAGCAAGCTGCAAATGTCGGCAACTTCTTCAAGCGAGGACAACGCCAAGGCTTTCGGAAAATAGAGAGCACAGGCATCGATCCCATTTTCACGCTCGCAGCCGAGTGTAGAGTCGCCGAATCTCCCATGGCCTCGCTCGGCCCGATCCCGCGCAAGGCCCCGACCTGGCCAGACACCTCATGACACGCTGCGCACCGACAGGCTTGCACCGCCCATCCCGGCGTCTGCTACAGTCGCCGAAGGACCTTTGCGCGCCGCTAGTCAAAGTCGCAGCCTGGCTGTCGCCAGCAACGCTACACCTCAGCGTCAACGATCCAATAGCGCCGTCTCTCGCGTCGCAGATGGTCCTGCATCGCGACGACGGGCGACCGCCCAAGAGCGATCGGCGAGCCCGCTCCGGCGCCTTGGACACACCGTCGAGCCCTAAATCCCCATAGCCCCGCCCGCCATCCCGCGGTTCAGTTCAATCAGGCTTCAATGTAGTCGCGACCCGTGCGTGCCCGCCCAATCGCGCCCGCGACTACACAGAACCCTCCAGATTCAAGGCTGTCTTTTGGAGGCAGCAATGGGTGTTCTCGACCGTCTGATTCTTCGCGACGAGCATTGGGAGCGCATGTCGGCGCACATTATCGGAGACGAGCGAACACGAGGTTCATCGGGACGCGACAACCGGATGTTGGTGGAAGCGGTGCTTTGGTCGTGTGCACGGGCTCACCCTGGCGCGATCTGATGCGTTCGGAGATTGGAACAGCGTCTTCTGCCGTTTCAGCCGGTGGAGCCAAAAGGGTGTGGCGCATCTTCGCCGCCATGTCGGACGATCCCGACTTTGAGTATCTGATCGTCGATTCCATCATCATCCGCGCCCACCAGCACGCCTCGGGGCCAAAAAGGGGGTCTAAAGATCAGGCCCTTGGCCGTCCTCGCGGCGGCCTGAGCACTAAGATCCACATTGCCGTGCGAGGTCTCGGGTGCCCGGTGCGCTTCATCCTGACGGCTGGCCAATACGGCGACTGCTCGCAGCCTACACGTTTGATCGGGGGATTGCCCGCCAAGGTCGTCATGGCCGACGCAGCGTACGATGCCGATCCCCTGCGTCGGGAAATCGCAGACAAAGGCGCCATCGCCGTCATTCCGAACAACCTCTCAAGGGCGCGCAAATACCAAGGTCGACAAGCGCCTCTATGCCCAGCGGCACTTGATCGAATGCTGCTTCTCCATGCTCAAGCAGTTCAGGCGCGTCGCAACACGTTTCGACAAAACAGCCCGAAATGCCTTGCAATCGTCACCATCGCTGCAACCCCCCTTTGGATCAGATAAGTGTCCACACGACCTAGCGGTCCGCGCGAACTGTACCTGTCAGAGTAAGTGGTTGCCGCTAGGCCCTGCGCTGAAACTCAACGAGTCGGCAGTCCGCCGGGCTCAAATTCAGTTTCTTTTCGGCAAGGTTTCGCTCGCTGTATGCCACGTTCAGGCGCAGGCGCGCGGGCCCTCGCCCCGGGTATAATGGGCAAGATGATGCTCGAGGGATACTTCTCCGAGTGATAGACCCTGTTAATAGATGCGGCACCGATTGGAAAGCTGCCGATGGATTGCTTGATGATAGGGTTGGGAGCGCCAATGGTTAGCTCAAGTCTATGCCCTTCTCGGACTACATGACCGATCGGGGAGATCGACATTTTTATCTCATATATTGTACCGGGCATGAGTTTTTCGCGTTCGCGGAATAGATGAACAATTTCGTCCGAAGACGTCCGCTGTTCATCGATAGCGCGAAGCGACGCGCGCAACTGGCCTGACTGGAGGAAGAGTACGTTGCCGTCAGGGCCGACGTCCTTCAATATTAGTTCTAGGTCTGTGTCATCCCCATCGTCAATGCTGAGGTAGAGGGTCACTTGCGGACTTCCAAGCAGCGTCATATCCGAGGCGGCAAAATCCGTCCTGTAGTTCAACACGCCCTGCTGATATGGCTTAGCCGCGAATTGCTCATTGTTTCCGTAGAGTTCTGCTCCCGTCGGGTAGAGGTACGCGCGAGAGTCCTCGTACGGCGTGGCACCGGGTTTGTCGGGCGATATCCTAGCATCGGCCGTGAGATAGTACGGGCGACGCTCGACCGTTGGTTCTGGCCAAGCCTTGTGATGCGTAACCCAACCCGCAATCTGCTTCTTGGGATCTCCTTCGGGCTCCCAGGCTTCCCAGTAAACGGTTACTGGAGGTCCGTTCTCAATTCCATTCCTAACACCCTTCACCCAACGGTCGAGGAATTTCATCCGCTCATCGTCGACAAGCAGAGGAGCTTGTGGCCCAAGTGCTCCGGTTCCTCCGTGATCGCCGTCGATCAGGACAAGCTTCTTATGCTGTACGTTCGGCATTAATTGAGTAATTACGCGAGCGCTTTCCCTGACGGCATAGCGGTCCTGCCAAGCGCCAATAAGCATAGTGGGTACTCGGATCTTGCCGACCACCTCTTTGCGCGCCAAGTAGATCGAATTCCACCATTCATCATTTAGTGGATGACTTCGAATTTCGTTGTAGAATGAATTTTTGACCACCTGCCGGTCGCTTCCACGAATTGCAGAACACTCGATATCGCCCGCTTTTATCCGGTCACTCACTCCGCCGGCCTGACTGATGAACTGACTGGTAAAAGCCCATCTTAGGTTATAAAGTTGTAGCATTCCGCCCTGGTAGATCCACTCATAGGCGTCGAACATGCCGGCCGCTACGATGGCCCTCAAATGAGGCGGCTGTTCTGCCGCGACCCACATTTGAACCGTGGCCGCAGATGAATTGCCAACCATCCCAACATTGCCGTTACTCCAAGTCTGTTTGGCAATCCATTCGACAACTTCGGCACCATAGATTCCCTCTTTCCGGTCGAACCATGTTTCGAGGACACCTTCCGAGCAACCAGTCGCCGGGAAGTTGGCCCCGACGAAGGCATAGCCGGCATCTAGAAACGGCTTCGCAACTTCGAAACGGGTTGCACTTGCGTCATATGGAGAATAGAGGAAAACGGTCGGATGGCGGCCTGACTTGGGGTGGTAAGAAATGTACGCGACGCGCGTCCCGTCCTGCATAGTCACGTAGCCAATGGCGCGCGCCACGTCGGCTTCAATCTGGGTATTAGGTGCCATCTGCGGGTCCATTCGAATTTTCATTCTCACTGCTTCGTCACGGGATTGGATAGAGCCGGAGAAATTCCTTGGCCTCGGTACCTGACTGATCTATCTGGGTGAGGTCCGGAGTCGGATCAGTTCAGGCGCGTTAAGGATAAGGTCGCTGGCCATCAACAAGCGAACCAGCGACTGAAGGCTTTCCGGGTCGCCGCCCTTCTTGAACCATCCCATGTTTTCGTCGTTGGACTAGAGCAATCCGTTTCCAACCATCGAACTGACGGTCAGGGCGTAATTTGGGTCGGGCGCGACAACGTGCAGGGACGCCTCCTGATCGACCAAGTGAAGGAAGCGTTTGGCGCGCCTTCACATTATCGAACAGCGTCTGCAGCCAGTTCATGCGCATGCACATGACGTGGCCCGCTTTGTCCAGAAGTTGGAGTTCAACGTTCGGATCACGGCGAGGAGAAGGAGAATGCCCAGCGCGATGCGCTGGGCAACCAGCCTCAGAAGGGGCGAGCCCATAGGCACTCCGTTCAGGCTTCCAGCCAGCATTGGACCAATGCGGAGGCATTGCCAACGTCTCGCATAGGAGACTTCACAAAGCCCTTCACGCCCGGCCCTGTGGCGTCGATGTACTGGTTGAACAGCGGCGTGATTGCGCCACCCTCGTCCCGAACGATGGTGGCCATCTCGCGATAGAGGTTCTTGCGCTTGTCCTGATCGAGTTCGCCGCGCGCCTCGATCAGAAGCTTGTCGAACTTCTCGTTGAAGAAGTGCGTGTCGTTCCATTGCGCGGTCGACAGATAAGTAGTCGAGTATATCTGATCCTGCGTCGAGCGGCCGTTCCAGGCGCAGGTCGAGAAGGGCTGCTTTAGCCAGACGTCCGACCAATAGCCGTCGCTCGGCTCGCGCTTCACCTCGACTGCGATGCCAGCTTTGGCGCAGCTCTGCTGAAAGAGCTGGGCGGCGTCCACGGCACCGGGGAAGGCCTCCTCGGAAGTCCGGAGCAGGATCGGTCCGCTATGGCCCGATTTCTGATAGTGGAACTTGGCCTTGTCTGGATCAAAGGCGCGCTGCTCAATGTCCTCAGGGAAGAGTTGATAGGAAGGACTAATCGGAAAATCGTTACCTATTGAGCCGTAGCCACGCAGGATCTTGTCTAGCATTTGCTCGCGATCCATGGCGAGCTTCAACGCCATTCTGAGATCGTTGTTGTCGAACGGCGCGGTGTCGCATAAAATGTTGAAGCAATAGAAGCCGCGCCCGGTCACGTTCTGAATGGTCACGCCGGGATTGCGCTTAAGCAAGTCAACGACCTTGGGTTCCACCGAGTTGATAATGTGGACTTGGTTGCCTTGCAGAGCCGCAATGCGCGCCGTCCCGTCGTTGATGACGATGATTTCAACCTGATCGGCATGGCCGAGTTTGTCGCCATGCCAGTAGTCTTTGAATTTTTCGCCGTCATGCCTCACGCCCGGCTGATTAACCGTGACCTTGTAGGGACCGGCGCTGATGCCAGCGGCCGGATCATCTTTGCCGCCATTGGGCTGGATGATCAGGTGATAATCGGTCATGAGATAGGGCAGGTCAACGTTGGGCTCTTTGAGCGTGATCACGACGTCGCGGCCATCAGCCTTAAGCGATTCAATGCCCGTCATGATGCCAAGCGCGCCGGACTTTGATTCCTTGTCGGAATGCCGTTCGAGCGTGGCGACGACGTCCTGGGACGTGACTTCTTTGCCGTTGTGGAACTGGATACCTTTGCGGATCTTCATCGTCCAAGTCTTTGCGTCCTTTGACGAGCCAATTTCCTCGGCGATGCGGTATTCGATTCCGCCGTCGGGCGTCATTTCCATCAGCAACTCGCCCCAGCATTTGCCGAAGGCGATGGGAACCCCGCCGAGAAAGGACGCCGGGTCGAGGCTATCAGTTGCGGCACCGCCCCGGAGGCCGGCCTTCAGGATGCCACCCTTTTGCGGCGCCTGCGCCACTGCGGCGCCGGCTAGAAGCGAGTTGGCGAAGGTGGCGCTGACCCCGAGCGCCGTCGCACGGCCGAGAAATTCACGTCGGCTCAGCCGGCCTGCGGAGACGCGACGGCTGAGATAGTCGAGTTCCTGCGCCATTGAGATCCTCCATTCCAGAGCCGACAGGGCGGGTTCGCTCCCTTATACGAACTGAATGATATGTGAGCGGAACTGGTCAACTTGCGCAAATTCTGCTATGTCAACGCAGTAAATCGGCGTCTTTTTACTCAGTACGCACATTCCGCGACGCTAGTCCCTATGATTGCTGGGCATGGGGTCGCCGGTCATCGACGGATTTCGGTCGCGGTAGCGGAGAGCGGACGCTTCGGCTAAGTGGAATATCTCGGCGAGATTGGCAACGAGCTGATGCCATCAGCAAGCTGTGCGATCGTCTCAGGCGGTCCAGCAAGCCACTGGCGTTTTGCTATGAGGCTGGCCCGTGCGGCTATGGCGTTCATCGTCAACTCAAGCGTCTCGGCCGTCGGTGCGACGTGGTGGCGCCGACACATTCCGCGGAAGCCTGGCGATCGGATGAAGACGAACCGTCGCGACGCCACCATGCTCGCTCGCCACAATCGGGCCGGAGCGTTGACCCGTTTGGTGCCCAACGCCGATCATGAAGCCATGCGCGACCTGGTCCGGCTGCGCAGCGTCGTGCGACAGGTGGTGACGCGAGCGCCAATATCTTCAGGAATTTCTGCTGCGTCACAGGCGCAAGCACGAGCGTGGGACGGCCTGGCGAAACGGCGCCTGCGGCAAAATACTCAGCCTTCTCCCGGAATGGGACCAGCGCGCGGTCGTTGACGCCTTGCAGGCAATACGGGGGGACCTCGCTGATCAATGCCATGGTGCTGGTCGCGGAGGTCGGCGACTTCACTTGCTTCTCCAATCCACGCCAACTCATGGCCTATTTCGGCCTGGTGCCTGGTGAGCAATCGAGTGATGAGACCGTTTGGCGCGGCGGCATCACCAAGACCGGCAACACCCATGCCCGGCGCGCGCTGGTCGAAGGCGCCTGAGCATAGCGGATGAGAGCGCGCATCGGCCGGCACAAGGTCGACCGGATGGAGGCGCTGCCAAAGTCGTTCGCGATCGGGTGGAAAGCGCAGGTTCGACTGTGCACAACGGTCGGCTGAATGCGCGTGGCAAGAACGCCTCTCGTCAACGTCGCCATCGCACGCGAGATGGTGGGCTTCATCTGGTCGATCGGCTGCACGGATTCTGTGGGCCAATTTCTACGCCAAAGGCCGTTGTCAGCAATCATGAGAGTGGTGAGAGTGGAAGATTCCCGGTCCGACGGTGATCGAAGAGGATGGGCAGGAAACGCTGGTTGCTTATTTCGATCGCAAGCAACGACTTCGGCGATCGCGGGCGGAGCGCGAAATGGGCGCCGGAATCAAAGAAGCCGCGAAGTTCCTGCACACTTCTGCATAGCCGTACACCGCAAACATCATGGCTACGGGTTTGCTTGGGTTCGGGCAGGCGATAGGGGACCTTGCCATCAAAATTGTGGACAGTTTGCCGGGGACCCGAGAGGGCGGTAGACATCCGTAGCTACTTCCACGCCGTCGCGCATGGGAACACGCACCCCCGTTTCCAGAACCACTTCATAACGGGGCATCTAAGGACTCGGGCCAAGCCTAGCACACACTGGTTTCCTTTACCTATCCTGGAACTCTGGCCTACCTATCGCCAACCAGCAGATCGCACATCGGTGCCAATGTAGGCCGCTTATCAAGGTCGTCTATGAACTCGCCGATCAACCCGAGTTGCCTTTCGGAGAACGGCAACATCGACATTTCG
>NZ_JAMYLP010000148.1:0-8131 GCF_040318085.1 Mesorhizobium sp. M1322 | reverse complement strand
TTCCGAAGCTGTCACGGCTTGTGCCAGCTTCGGAATTTGCCAAACGTGCCACCGCTGCCCTGAAAGCAGAAAATGACGAAGCCGTGCAACGCGAATGGCGCCTGGCGCTGGCAAATCAAATCGAGGCGCACGCATGAGCGAGAAGCAGATCTTCATTTTCGGCGCCGGCTATTCGGGCAAGGCATTTGCCCGCGCCAACTGGGATGCCGGCACAATCCTTGGGACGACACGCGCAGCGGAGAAATTCGAAGCGCTGCGGCAAGCCGGAATCCAGCCGCTGCTTTTCGATGGCGCGCTGACATCCGAAATCGGCGACGCGCTGAAGAAAACAACCCATCTCGTCGTCTCGGTGGCGCCGGAAGAGGCCGGCGACCCGGTGCCGAATGCGGCGCGCGAGACAATCGCGGCGCAGATGCCAGCGCTAGAATGGATCGCCTATCTCTCCACCGTCGGCGTGTATGGCGACCAACGCGGCGGCTGGGTGGACGAGACCGCCGAATGCCGGCCGGTGTCGAAGCGCTCGATGATGCGTGTCGCCGCCGAGCGGGACTGGCTGAAGCTGGGTCAGGACATCGGCCGGCCGGTGGCGATCCTGCGGCTTTCCGGCATTTACGGGCCAGGCCGCAATGCCCTGGTCAATCTGGAAAACGGCACCGCGCGTCGGCTGGTCAAGCCGGGCCAGGTGTTCAACCGCATCCATTGCGACGACATTGCCGGGGCGCTTTGGCATCTAATCGGAGACAATCGCGGCGGCATCTTCAACATCACCGACGACCTGCCGGCGCCGCCGCAGGACGTTGTCGCCTATGCTGCCGGGCTGATGGGCGTCACACCGCCGCCGGAAATTCCGTTCGAGACCGCCCAGCTTTCGGCCATGGCGCGGTCCTTCTATGGCGAGAACAAGCGTGTCGCCAACGCAGCGATCAAGGCCGCCGGCTATCGCTTCCGCTTTTCCGACTACCGGGCCGCCTTCGACCATATGTGGGCTGAGGGTAACTGGCGCGACGGCGAGGCGCGCAGCCCGATGAAGCGGTCGTGATCGAAACCGCGCGCCGGGCGTGATATGATTCGACTTCATTCGCAGAGGGGTTCTGCTTCATGAAAACGTTGAAGCGATCATTGTCCGGTAGAAAGCTGCTGCTGAAGCGCGTCGCAACGCGCTTTAGATCTCTGTTTATGCATGTCGTTGTCCCAAAACCGCTGCGCACTTTTGGGCGACATGCATTAGCAACACTCGCCGTCCTCGCCGTGGCGGGGCTTGCAGCACGACCTGCAGCGGCCGAAGAGCTGGCGAAAAACCTGTTCGGCGCCAAAAAGCTGCCGGCCGTGGCTGCGCCGCAGTCGATCGGCTTCTATTCCAAGGGCTGCTTTGCCGGCGGCGTCGCCATCCCCCTGGACGGCCCGAAGTGGGAGGTGATGCGGCCTTCGCGCAACCGCCGCTGGGGCCATCCGACGATGATCGCGCTGATCGAGAAACTGTCGCGCGACGCCGCGGCCGATGGCTGGCCCGGCCTGCTGGTCGGCGACATTTCACAGCCGCGCGGCGGGCCGATGCTGACCGGCCACGCCTCGCACCAGATCGGCCTCGACGCCGACATCTGGCTGACGCCAATGCCCGACCGCAAGCTTTCGATCGAGCAGCGCGAAAACATGAGCGCCACCTTGCTTGTCGACGAAAAGACCCACCTGGTGAAGGATGCGCTCTGGGTTCCGGCGCATATGCGGCTCCTGAAGCGCGCGGCAAGCTACGCGGAAGTCGAGCGAATCCTGGTCAATCCGGGCATCAAGAAGAAGCTCTGCGACACGGTGAAAGGCGACCGCGCATGGCTGCGCAAGGTCAGGCCGTTCTGGGGCCACGACTATCACTTCCACATCCGCATCGGCTGCCAGCCCGGCTCGCCCAATTGCAAAGCGCAGGAAAACACAGCGCCCGGCGACGGCTGCGACCAGTCGCTGGCATGGTGGTTCACCGAGGAACCGTGGCGCCCCAACAAGAACCCGGACAGGCCGAAAGCGCGCGACGTGATGACGATGGCGAGCCTGCCCGCGGCATGCCAGGCTGTGCTCGACGGGCCAGATCCGGCTTCGGCGGAGGCGGTCACCTATTATGGCGACGGCGTGCCGGTCGCGACTGCACCCGTTCTCACGAAGGCTCCGTCGCCGGCGCGGGCATCCGTCAGCGGCGCGGCAGCGCTCCCGGCCTCGGTCAACGCCTTCGCGGCAACGCCCGAGATTGGCATTCCATTGCCGCGACCGCGGCCGGGGAACTGAGGCCAGGATAATCGCCTCGGCTTCCACTGATGTTGGCAACGACCAACTGTTGGGTCGGCGCCGCCCCTCATTGCCCTGCCGGGCATTTCTCCCCGTATAGTGACGGGGAGAAAGGGGCTGGCCGCTGCCTTGGCGCCGTTCTTGCAGCGTTGGAGATTGGCGAACCATCGATGAAAGCGGCCCCCTCTCCCCGTCACTATACGGGGAGCGGATGCCGGCAGGCAGGTGAGGGGCAGCGCAATCGCTGAATGGGGCAAGGACGAAATTCGGACCTGAAGTGATTGCACCGGAACTGACTCTGAAGCGACTTTCCCTTTCCCGGGTCATGCGCTAGTCAACAAAAGAACGGCGGAACGCCACTGGGAACCGGGACAGACAAGAGCATGCCAGGCGACGACGACACAGCGCTGCAGTTTCCGGTCCTGATCGGCGACATTGGAGGCACCAATGCGCGCTTTTCGATCGTGCTCGACGCGAACTCGGAACCAACCGAACCGCAGATCGTCCAGACGGCCAATTTCAACACCATCGACGACGCGATCCAGGCAGCGGTGCTCGACCGCTCGGCGGTCCGGCCCAACTCCGCCGTGCTGGCGGTGGCCGGCCCCGTCGACAGCGACGAGATCCCGCTCACCAACTGCCCGTGGATCGTCAAGCCGAGAAAGATGTTTGCCAGCCTCGGCCTGAGCGACGTCGTGGTGCTCAATGATTTCGAGGCGCAGGCGCTGGCCGTCGTGGCGCTCGGCGAAGAGCATATGGAAAAGATCGGCGGCGATGCGCCGGAGCCCAATGCCGGACGGGTGGTGCTCGGTCCCGGAACCGGGCTTGGCGTCGCCGGCCTGGTCCACGCGCTGAACCACTGGATACCGGTGCCCGGCGAGGGAGGACACATGGACATCGGGCCGCGCTCGCCGCGCGATTTCCAGGTCTTTCCGCATATCGAGAAGCTCGAGGGCAGGATCTCCGGCGAACAGATCCTGTCCGGACGCGGCCTGGTCAATGCCTATCGGGCGGTGGCCAAGGCGGACGGCAAACCCGCGCCCTTCACCACGCCGGCCGAAGTCACCGCGGCGGCACTGGCGAAGTCAGATCCGGTGGCCGAGGAAGCACTGTCGATGTTCGTCACCTGCCTGGGGCGCACTGCCGGCGACCTTGCGCTGGTGTTCATGAGCCGCGGCGGCGTCTTCCTGACCGGCGGCATCGCGCAGAAAATCTTGCCGGCGCTGAAAACCGGCAATTTCCGCGCCGCCTTCGAGGACAAGGCGCCGCACAGCGAGCTGATGCGCACCATGCCGGTCTATGTGATCACCCATCCGCTGGCAGCGCTTTCCGGACTCGCGGCCTATGCCAGAAACCCGTCGCTGTTCGGGGTCCAGACGGCAGGGCGGCGCTGGCGGGCCTAGCCTACGCGCGCGCGTCGTGTGGTATCGCCGCGAAGGCGACATGCGTTCCAAGCGTACTAAAGTGTTGATAGAACCCCCGTTATAAGTATGAAGCAAAAACCAATAACCCAGATGGCGATCAGAATCTTTGCCTCTCGCTTTCTATGAGTGAAGAAATAATTGAGGTACCGCCCCTGCTTGTCCATAAGAGAAGGTCTTGAAATACGATATACCCGACAAGAACTATAAACAGGGATACAGGTATAAAGGCGCCGAATCCAACCACGTTGGTAAGAAAGCCATTTGGGCCGACCATTTCTTGTATTCCTGATGATCTCCGATGCGGTTCATGTCAGGGAGCTCCCGCCTCTGGACCTCACTATTCCAGCATATCGCCGTTCAATATCAGCTCGGTTAACGGCCGCTCACCGCCAACTACGGTCATCTAGAACCCCTAATTTCTGGGGGGACTCCACTCGATGAAGTTTTGCCGGCCTCGGCCATAGGCAAGCCGCCACCGGGGCGCTAAGAGGATTGCCGAATTCGTCCGGCCGCGGAGCCGGACCGACATCACTGGAACGATCCCGACTTGAACCAGTCGCCAAACCACCAAGCCAAAGCCCGGCCCGGCGAGATCGTGGCGGTGATCCGCCGCGTCATCGCCGAGAACAGCCACGACTATCGCTGGTATTATGTTCTGGCGGTTCTGTGCCTGGTGACGGTTGCGGCCACGACCGCTTTCACCGCCTGGATCATGAAGGATGTCGTCGACCAGATCTTCTATGAGCAGCGCGGCGATCTCATCGCGCTGATCTGTCTATCGATCCTGGGCGCGTTTATGCTGCGCGGGCTGGCCACCTACGGCCAGGCGGTGACGCTGGCCAGGATCGGCAACAATCTGGTGGCGCGCTACCAGCGCCGCATCTTCGCTCATCTGATGAAGCTCGGCATCGGTTTCTTCAACGACACGCGCTCGGGACGGCTGGCCGCCCAGATCAACGAGAACGTCAACGG
The DNA here is from genome assembly GCF_040318085.1 of Mesorhizobium sp. M1322. Classification (NCBI taxonomy): domain Bacteria; kingdom Pseudomonadati; phylum Pseudomonadota; class Alphaproteobacteria; order Hyphomicrobiales; family Phyllobacteriaceae; genus Mesorhizobium; species Mesorhizobium sp. M1322. Next base: position 3,464 of record NZ_JAMYLP010000148.1, on the reverse strand, counting down.
CATCCGCGACCTGCTGTCGATGACGCTGACATCCGTGGCACGCGACGCCGTATCGCTGGCCGCGCTGATCGGTGTCATGATCTGGCAGGATCCGATGCTGTCCCTGATGTCCCTGCTGATCGGGCCGCCGCTGATCTACACAGTGATCTACCTGACCCGCAGAATCAGGCGCGCCACGCGCGAAGCCGTGCAGATCAACTCGCGGCTAATCGGCGCCATGCAGGAAGCAACGCAAGGCATCGCCATCGTCAAGGCCTTTACGCTGGAGGACGAGCTGTCGCGCCGCATCAGCGGTCTTGTCGCCGGTGCTGAGCAGCGGGCAAACCGCATCGCCCGCGTGTCGGAGCGATTGACGCCGATCTCCGAAATGCTGGCCGGCTTCGCCGTCGCCGGCGTTATCGCCTATTCCGGCTACCGGGCAGCCGTCGGCGGCCAGCCGCCTGGCGCCGTCTTTGCCTTCATCACCGCATTGCTGCTCGCCTACGACCCGGCCCGGCGGCTGGCGCGCATGCAGGTCGGCATGGAACGGGCGCTGGTCAATGCGCGCATGATCTACGAGCTGCTCGATCTCGAGCCGCAGCAGGGCGACGCACCCGGGGCGGCCGAAGCGACGATCACCAGGGGCGAGGTGCGCTTCAACAATGTGTCGTTCGGTTATGTCGCCGACGCACCGGTGCTGCAGGATCTCAGCTTCGTTGCCGCCGCCGGCAAGATGACGGCCATCGTCGGCGCCTCGGGCGCCGGCAAGTCGACGCTGGTGGCGCTGCTGCAGCGTTTCCATGATGTCGAGGCGGGCAGCATCGAGGTCGACGGCCAGGACATTTTAGAGATGACCAAGCAGTCGCTGCGCCGCTCGATCGCCTATGTCTCGCAGCAGCCCTATCTGTTCGAAGGCACCATTCGCGACAACATCCGCTACGGGCGGCTAAGCGCCAGCGACACCGAAATCAAGCTGGCTGCGCAACAGGCCGAGGCCGATGGCTTCATCCGCCAGCAGCCGCAGGGCTATGACACGCCTGTCGGTGAAGGCGGCCTGACGCTGTCGGGCGGCCAGCGCCAGCGCCTGTCGATCGCCCGCGCCATCGTACGACAGGCGCCGATCCTGCTGCTCGACGAGGCGACCTCGGCGCTCGACAACGAAGCGGAAGCGCGCGTCCAGCAGGCGCTGACCCAGGTTATGGAGGGGCGCACGACCATCGTCATCGCGCACCGGCTGTCGACGGTTGTCAATGCCGACCACATCATCGTGCTGGAACAGGGCCGGTTGGTCGAGCAAGGCACGTATGCCTCGCTGATGGCCGACCCGCACAGCGTCTATGCCCGGTTCCACCGGGTGCAGGGCAACAAGGGGCTGGGGCTTGTCGACGACGGCAAGCCCATCCAAACTCCGGTGCGGCGCGCGAAAAAGACGATCGGGAGAACTTTATGAGCGGTACACCCACAAACGACCCCCCCGTCAGTGAAATGGGCCTGGTGGTGGTCGGCGCGGCCGGACGCATGGGCCAGGCGCTGATTCGCGCCATCCATACGATACCGGGCGCCCGCGTGGCCGGTGCGATCGAGCGGCCTGGCTCGCCCCATCTCGGCAAGGATGCCGGCGAGCTTGCCGGCATCGGCAATATCGACGTGGCGATCGGCGACGACCCGCTGCCGGCCTTCGCCAAGGCCGACGGCGTGCTCGATTTCACGAGCCCGGCGGCGACAGTCGAATTCGCCGGCTATGCCGCGCAGGCGCGCATCGCCCATATCATCGGCACCACCGGCTGCTCGGCCGAGGACAATGCCAAGATCGCCGCAGCGGCGCGCCATGCGACGATCGTGAAGTCAGGCAATATGAGTCTCGGCGTCAATCTGCTGGCGGTGCTGGTGGAGCAGGCGGCGCGCGCGCTCGACGCCGACGATTTCGACATCGAGATCCTGGAAATGCATCACCGGCACAAGGTCGATGCGCCCTCGGGCACGGCGCTGCTGCTCGGTGAGGCCGCGGCCACTGGGCGCGGCATCGATCTTGACGGGAACAGCGTGCGGTCGCGCGACGGCCACACCGGCGTGCGAAAGACCGGCTCGATCGGCTTCGCCACGCTGCGCGGCGGCTCGGTGGTCGGCGACCACTCCGTGGTGCTGGCCGGCACCGGCGAGCGCCTTACGCTCGCCCATCACGCCGAGGACCGGGCGATCTTCGCCCGCGGCGCGGTCAAGGCCGCACTTTGGGCGCGCGGCAGGAAGCCGGGACTGTATTCGATGCGCGACGTGCTCGGACTCGCCTGAGACGATCTGATCCACAAACTGAAGGAGCAAAAATGTCGGGAACTCTCGTGCTCGTGCGCCATGGCCAGAGCGAATGGAACCTCAAGAACCTTTTCACCGGCTGGCGCGATGTCGACCTGACCGAACTGGGCCACGCCGAGGCCAAGCAAGCGGGCGCTAAACTGAAGGCGCGCGGCATGAAATTCGACATCGCCTTCACGTCGTCGCTGATCAGGGCGCAGAAGACCTGTCAGCACATTCTCGACGCGGTTGGCCAGAGCGATCTCGAGACCATCCGCGACCAGGCGCTGAACGAGCGCGACTATGGCGACCTCTCCGGCCTCAACAAGGACGACGCGCGCGAGAAGTGGGGCGAGGAGCAGGTGCATGTCTGGCGCCGCTCCTACGACGTGCCGCCGCCCGGCGGCGAAAGCCTGAAGGACACCGGCGCGCGCGTCTGGCCCTATTATCTGCACGACCTGCAGCCGCATGTGCTCCGGGGCGGCACCGTGCTGGTGGCGGCGCACGGCAATTCGCTGCGCGCGCTGATCATGGCGCTGGACGGCAAGTCGGGCGAGGAGATCGTCAGACTGGAGCTCGGCACCGGCGTGCCGGTCATCTACAAGCTCAACGCCGATTCGACGGTGGCATCGAAGGAAGTGCTGGAGGGCGCATGACCCCGAACCGCAGGTTCGGAAAGGATCATGCGCAGATTCAAAACGACACTAGCCGGCGAGCGGGGCGTGTTTCTTGATTGAGCAAAAAAGCGCGTTGACACTCACCCCTTGCCCGCCTAAAGAGCCCGCACCAGCCCAGATGGCGGAATTGGTAGACGCGCACGGTTCAGGTCCGTGTTCCGCAAGGAGTGGAGGTTCGAGTCCTCTTCTGGGCACCATCATCTTGTAAGCACCTGATTTCATTCAGGTTCTGATTCGCTTTTCCAGTTCGGCCCAGTTGTAACAGTGACTGTTATAGTCGGGGCTCGAATCGGATGGCGACACTGTCCGAACGGATGATGACACGCAGCGGCACTTTTACTGCCGAGTTTGACCCAGGACAGACCTTTGGCGGTTGCTCGGTGGTCAACTGCACCTCTGCGGACATTCGAAACCATGATGTTTGACTAGAGCACGTCCTGTTTAATCCGGTTCATATCCTGCGGCTTTGAAGTAATTGGCACATTCGGCTGGGGTGAAGAGGTCGACGACCGCGCCGAC
>NZ_JAMYLP010000147.1:0-8189 GCF_040318085.1 Mesorhizobium sp. M1322 | reverse complement strand
AACCGATCCATTACACCCAAGGCTGCCTCCAAAAGCAGTCTTGAATCATGCTACGGTCAAAAAGGGAATCCTAAGAGTCCACACCACCTAGAGGACCACCACCGACAACAGCAGGACGAACCCTACCGCTATCATCAGCAGACCCGGCCAGTTCTGCGAGAGGCCGAGGAAACCGACCCCACGCCGCCGCGGCTCAAGTGTCGGACCGGGCGTTGCGAGATTTGGCGTCGAGCGGTCCGGCGTTGCGCGAGCAGGCGCCGGATCGCTGAGCCGCCCACGCCTTAAGGCTGCGCCAGCCATGTACACAACGCCAGCGACAATGAGCAACGCACCAATGACGACGACAGCCATTTCTCCTCGCTCTTTTTTAGCTACTGCGCCTGGCACAGCAGCTTTAAAGTTCATAGCGAGGCGTTTCGGAAACTCGCTCGCCTCGCCACTTAGACAGAACGGTCAAGATGCCCGGCAGGTTCCCGCTAGAGCGGAGTGCGTTCAAATTGAACTGGGCATTCCGCTCTATCTATTTGTTTAGCCGCATTTCTGCGACGCCAAGTGATTCCACTTGGCTGCAAAATGCTCGAGGTGACCATCAGGGAATTGGCGACAGGTCTGTCAGCCGATGTCTGAAGCGGGCACCTTCTCGCCTTCGCGCTTGGCGCGTTTTGAATAGGCGCGGATGCTGAGCGGCAGGAAGAGCAGATAGCCGGCAACCGACGCAGTCAGCGTGTACCAGGGATAGGTCATCAACAGCAGGATGTAGAGGACGACGCCGAGGATGATCGGCAGCACCTTGTCGCCCGGGACTTTCAGGCTTTTTCCGGAATAGACCGGCAGCCGGCTGACCAGCAGGAAGGCGACCAGAACGGTGAAACCGGCAGCGATGAAGGCGGCAGGGCGGGATGGCTCCAGGCCAAGCCGCAGGAAATAGAGATAAAGCGGCAGCATCACCAGCACGGCGCCCGCCGGCGCCGGCACGCCGACGAAATACTCGGTCTGCCACTGCGGGCGATCAGTTTCTTCGTCGAGCACGTTGTAGCGAGCAAGTCTCAGCCCGCAGGCGATGGTGAACAGGAGCGCGGCAATCCAGCCCGGCGAGCCCGCCTGGTCGAGCAGGAATGCATAGAGCACCAGCGCGGGTGCTACGCCGAAATTGACGATGTCGGCCAGCGAATCCATCTGCGCGCCGAATTTGGACGTCGCCTTCAGCATCCGCGCCAGGCGGCCATCGATGCCGTCGAGGAAGGCGGCGAGCAGCACCATCACCACTGCCGGCTCGAAACGGCCTTCGAAGCCGAAGCGGATGCCGGAGAGGCCGGCGCAGATGGCGAGCACTGTGACGAGATTGGGCAGCACCATACGCATAGGGATTTCACGGATGCGCGGACCGCCGCTGCCATGCGCCTCGAATTTTTTGAACGGCGCGCCCACGGCTCAGGACACCCGCACGAGCGGCGTTGCGGCAATGCCGCCGAATTCGGCCAGTATGGTTTCACCACCAACCGCGGTCTGGCCGACGGCGACACGCGGCGTCGCGGTCGACGGCAGGAACACATCGACGCGCGAGCCGAAGCGGATCAGCCCGAAGCGCTCGCCGATGCCGATCGTGCCCCCGGTCTCAGCCCAGCAGACGATGCGCCGCGCGACGAGGCCGGCGATCTGCACCGCGGCCACCGTGCCGTTGGGGCTGTCAATGACCAGGCCGTTGCGCTCGTTGTCGGCACTCGCCTTGTCAAGTGCGGCGTTGAGGAACTGGCCCGGCCGATGCTCGATCCTTGTGATGCGGCCGCGCACCGGAGCCCGGTTCACGTGGCAGGAGAAGACGTCCATGAACACCGAGATGCGGGTCATCTCGCCGCCGCCGAGGCCAAGTTCGCGCGGCGGCACTGCCGGACCGACCGCCGTGATGATGCCGTCGGCCGGGCTCACCACCAGCCGGTCATCGACAGGCGTGACGCGCTCGGGATCGCGGAAGAAATAGACGCACCAGGCCGTCAGGATCAGGCAGACCCAGAACAGGATCGAAGAGAAATAGCCGAGGAAAAGCGTTACCGCTGCGAAGGCGGCAATAAACGGATAGCCTTCGCGATGGATCGGAACGAACGTTTTCTTGATCGTGTCGACGAGGTCCATGGGATAGGAACAGCCCTAGTTTCAGGTCCGGCCTCAATAGCGGAAACACCCTGTGGCCGCAACGCAACAATGGGGGCTGGCGGCTCGGCTATTGAACCCGTTCGCCGTCGATAGGGACGCACAACAGCCGAGGACGACGCAGCTGTTACGTGAACGAGCGATCCACGCTCAAGTTGCCTAGACCTCGCCAGCCGCTGCGGCACGGTCGAAATGCTCCTGGAGCTCAAGGCTGTGCGCCTCCACCAGGCTCTCCTCCCGGCCGCCGCGCAGCAGCACGCCACCATTTGGGGTGGACTGGAAGTAGAATGCATGGCCGTCGGCCAGCACAACCCAGTTCACAACCGCGCCTCCTTCTCCCGGGACAACCGAATTCGCCGAGACGATGGCGTCGACCGGATCGAACCCGGCTTTGCGCAGCAAGAGGTCGATGGCCACCGGGGCATGATATTCCTCGGCCAATCCGATCACCGTTGCGATAGTCTCCGCTTCGACATGCCCAAGCTTGTGGCCGACACGCGGAGCGCCGGCTGCAAAAGGGTTGTCACCTGGACGCGGCGCGTGCGTATCTTCCGGCGCGATACACTCATAGACAGCCGCGTGCGTCTCCGTCGCGACGCATAGGCGCGGCTCCGTCGCGCTTGTGCGCAGTTGAAAGACCATCTGCTTCTCGCCCTCGACATCCAGCATCCTCGCCATGCCGAATTTCATTTTGACCTCCGGCTTCGGTGCATTTGCACAGGCTAGAGCGACGCCAACTTCACGCCAGCCAATCATCTGGCTGACCAACTTGGCAATCGAGCGATGAAGAAGCCTGGGCTCACGCAATGGATTGGCCATCACCAGTCGACGAATTGCCTCAGGGTAGTCGGAGTCGTTGACAACTATCAGTTCAGGCCATGAGGTGATCCACCGAGCCGAAAGGGCGAGCATCGGCGATGCTTTGTCTGCCTCATAGAAGAGATCGTCAAGTTCATCGAGTAACGAATCACGACCACCCTCAAAGCCTGTCTGCTCTTTGACCTCGTCGGGGTACCGATCTGCCCAGGCAGCCATTTTTTTCAAAACTGCCAAATGTTGTAGTGCACCCATTCCCGCCAGGCCGGTAGCAGCATGGTCAATCACCTCCCCCAGAATTCCGTGAACATTACAGTTATGGATAAACTGGCTATGGCCGCCATTGTTCACTTGCGCCAAAGGGTGCCGGCTCTGCACGAGCAGCCAAATTGGGTGCCGGCTGCACGGGGTTCTTCTTGGCCTTGCGCGAAAATATCCCGAACATTCCATCCACCAGCGACTGCAACTTTTGGTTGCTACCGGTGCAGTCATACTACCATTTCTGCAGAAGCGAAAGATGCCTTCTGCATCGGGATCCAATAGCAGACATCTTAAAAACGCGTTGCAGCCATGTCACCGTGCGGCCGCCGCGTTACGACACCTCCGAGGGGCGGCGGCGGACGACGACGCCGAACTCGTCGCGCTCGCGAGCAATGCGCAGCCGCTCCTCGGCCTCGGTCGCTTCACGCTGGCGGTCCCACATCGAGGCGTACAGACCGGCCTTGCGCATCAAGGCGGCATGCGTGCCGCGCTCGGCGATCTGGCCGTCCTGCAGCACGATGATCTCGTCGGCCGAAATCACCGTCGACAGCCGGTGGGCGATGACAATGGTGGTGCGGCCTTGGCTGACGAGATCGAGCGCTGCCTGGATCTCCTGTTCGGTATGGCTGTCCAGCGCAGAGGTCGCCTCGTCAAGCATCAGGATCGGCGGCGCCTTCAAAATGGTGCGGGCGATCGCCACGCGCTGCTTCTCGCCGCCGGACAGTTTCAGCCCACGCTCGCCGACCATCGACCGGTAGCCGTCGGGCAGACGTTCGATGAACGGCCCGATCTGGGCGAGTTCGGCCGCCTTGCGGACGTCCTCCTCGCTGGCATCGACGCGGCCGTAGCGGATGTTATAAGCGATGGTATCGTTGAACAGCACGGTGTCCTGCGGCACCATGCCGATCGCCGCGCGCAGGCTCTCTTGCGTCACGTCGCGAATGTCCTGGCCATCGATTAGAATCTTGCCGCCCTGGATGTCGTAAAAGCGGAACAGGAGCCGCGAAATGGTCGACTTGCCGGCGCCCGACGGCCCGACAATGGCAACCGTCTTGCCGGCCGGCACTTCGAAGCTGATGCCTTTCAGGATCTTGCGGTTGGGATCGTAGGAAAAGTGCACGTCGTGGAACTCGACCTTGCCGGCGCCGACGATCAGCGACTTGGCACCAGGCCTGTCGACGATCTCCTGCGGCACATCGAGCAGATCGAACATCTGCTCGATGTCGGTCAGGCCCTGGCGGATTTCGCGATAGATGAAGCCGATGAAATTGAGCGGCACCGAAAGCTGGATTAGCATGGCGTTGATGAAGACGAAGTCGCCAACCGTCTGCGTACCAGCCTGCACCTCAAGCGCCGAAAGGCACATGACGATAACCGTGCCGAGGCCAAAGATGACGCCCTGGCCGAAGTTCAGCCAGCCGAGCGAGGTCCATATCCTGGTGGCGGCGGTCTCGTAGCGCGCCATCGAACGGTCGAAACGCTCGGCTTCCATGCTCTCGTTGTTGAAATATTTGACGGTCTCGAAATTGAGCAGCGAGTCGATCGCCTTGGTGCTGGCGTCGGTGTCGCTGTCGTTCATGTCGCGGCGAATGACGATACGCCAGTCGCTCGCCCTGATAGTGAACCAGATGTAGAGCCAGACCGTCACCGCCACCACAGCCACGTATTTCCAGCCATAGGTGACGGCGAAGATGCCGGCTGTCAGCGTGAATTCGAGAATAGTCGGCAAGGTGTTGAGCACGGTGAAGCGGACGATCGTCTCGATGCCCTTGGTGCCGCGCTCGATGATGCGCGACAGGCCGCCGGTGCGGCGCTCGAGATGGAAGCGCAGTGACAGTTGATGCATGTGGATGAAGGTGCGGAAGGCGAGTTGGCGCACTGCATATTGTCCGACGCGGGCAAACAGCGCGTCGCGCAGCTGGTTGAAACCGAGCTGCACCAGCCGCACGACATTGTAGGCGATGACTAGCATGACTGGCGCCAGAAGGAAGGCCGGCAACGGCGGCACCGACTTGGCGTCGCCAGCCAGCGCATCAGTCGCCCATTTGAAGAAATAGGGACCGGCAACCAGTGTCAGCTTGGCGACGACCAGAAGCACGGTCGCCCATACAACCCGCGCCCGGAGGTCGGCGCGATCGGCCGGCCACATATAGAGCCAAAGGTTGCGCAATGTCTTGAAAGTCGAACCGGAGTCAGCGGAAACGGTTTTTTCGGCCATTTTTATTGCCTTTTTCTTATGCTTATTGCTTGACCATGATCTTTTCCGAAACCGGCTTCCAGTTTCGGGGTTATAGTCTAGCGGCCAGAGCAGCAGGAATTGACGAGCGCGGCCAGCGATGCGGAAACATCGGCGAGTGCATCGCCGTCGACTTCATAGCGCGAGCGCTGCCGGTCCGGCTCGTAGCGGACTAGCCCGGCGTCGACCAATATCCTCAGATGCTGCGAAACGGTGGACTGCGCCAGGTCGAGATGGTCGACGACCTCGCGGCAGCAGCAGGAGCGGCTGGCCGAAAGGTGCCTGAGGATCTCGATCCGGGCCGGATGCGAAAGCGCGGCGAGCTTCGCGGCGACGGACTGGCTGTCGGCGAAGCCGCAGGTCTTCTCGGTCAAGGGAGCGTTCATCGTTTATCGGCGATAGACGATGAACGAACTTCCCGCAAGAGGCCGGAAAGAAGAATAGGATTTCTAATCAGCCTCTGTCGGCGCCGTCGTCATCTGGTCGCCCATCGCCTTGAGGTTGGCGGCTTCGCCTTCCTGCGATTTTTCCGGGACCTTGAACACCTGCCCCGGCCAGATGCGGTCGGGATTCCTAATCTGATCCTGATTGGCGAGATAGATGGTCGAGTAGCGGACCCCTTGGCCATAGACGCGCCGCGAGATCTGCCACAGCGTATCGTGGCGGCGGATGATAACGGCGCTGTCGGCGTGTTCGAGCTTCGGCGCCGCGGTCTCGGGAATTTCAGCCGATGTGGCAGGTGGAGCAGGCACGGTCGCGTCCGCGGCGGCGGGCGGCGTGGCAGGCTTCTGCTCGGCGGGCGCCACAGCGGCGATCGACTCGCCCGGCCCGCGCTCGAACGGCACGGCGGCACGGGCCACCACCTTGACCCCGTCGGCATCGAGTGCGTCGACATGGATGGTGTAGGTGCCGACCGGAATGTTGCGCGTCGCCTCGACCAGGAAGTGGCCGTCGGGCGAAGTTTTCGCGTCGCCGAGCAAGATATCGTTGGCATAGGCGCGCACCTTGCGGCCGGGATCGGAGAGCCCGGCGACGAAGATCTTGTTGCCGTCGATCTCGATCGCTTCGACGACGATCTTTGGCCCTGCAGCTGGTGGTGCCGATGCGACAGGCATGTCCGAAGCCGGCGCGGGGGCGGCTTCGGCAGTGGGCGGCGCCGTGGCAGCCGGTGCGCCTGGGGCCGGTGCTGCGGCAGCGGGGTCCCCGGCGGAGTCCTCGGCAGCCGGAGCGGCCGTCTTGTCGCCGGCAGGCGGCGTTTCAGGCTTTGCCTCGGGCGCAGGAACGGTGAGCAATTCGGAGGCCTTGCCCGGCTCCTCGATCATCGCCAGCACCTGGCCAGCAGGGCTCTTGGGAATCGAGACGACGGCTGTCTGCGCCGAGGGGGTCATGACACTGCCGGTCAATGAACGCAGCGCGATCGTGTAATCGCCGGGTTTCAGCGGATTGTCGAGAACGATGGCAAAAGCGCCATCGGCACCGGCGACCGTTGAGCCGAGAACCGTCGAACCGTTGAGAATCTCGACCTTGGCGTTGGGTGCGGCATTGCCGGCGACGACGATAGAGCCCTTGACTTCGACCCGAACGATATCGAAGGTCGGCGCGATCGAATTCGCCTTGGCCGGCGCTGCCGGTGCCATCGCACCTGTGGCCGGCGCGGGCGAAACCGATCCATCGGTCCCCGGCTCGGCCGGCTTCTCCACCGGCGGCGTCAGCGATGCCACTTCCGTCGGCGGCGCGCGATTGAGATACGGGTCGAGCGCGCCCGACACATAGGCGGTTCCCGCCGCGGCGACGGAGCCGCCGACGGCGAACAACAGCGCCTTTACTGGATTAATGGTCATATTTCCCTGCCCTTAGCCACCTAATGCCGGTCTAGCCTGTTTTGCCCAAACCGACAAGAAAAAGGGGTCGACAAGAATAAAGGGAGCCGACAAGAAAAAACCCGCCCGGGCTTGACCGCGAATAAAGACCCAATCACCAATCACCTCATGAACACGATTCGATCCATCTGCGTCTATTGCGGCTCGTCTCCAGGCCGCGATGAAACCTATGCCAAGGCCGGACACCTGCTTGGGCGTTCGATCGCCAAGTCCGGCCTGCGTCTGATCTATGGCGGCGGCACCAGAGGCATCATGGGAGCCGTTGCCGAAGGGGCGTTGCGGGCTGGCGGCAAAGTGACGGGGATCATTCCGCGCTTCCTGATCAACAGGGAGGCCACCGAAACCGCGCTTAACCGGCTCGACGAACTCGTGATCACCGACAACATGCACGAGCGTAAGCATACGATGTTCGAGAAATCCGACGCCTTTGTGGCGCTGCCGGGCGGCATCGGCACGGTCGAGGAAATCATCGAGATCATGACCTGGGGCCAGCTCGGCCATCATCGCAAACCGATCGTCTTCGGCAACGTTGGGGGATTCTGGGACCCGATGCTGGACCTGCTCGACCATATGATGGCCGAAGGCTTCATCCACACCGCGCAGCGGGTCAAGCCGCTGGTGGTCGACGATCCGGAAGCGATCGTCGCCGCCATCATGGTCGCCGGATCATCGGTCGATGCGCCGACCGAAGGTGTGCAGTCGGTGATCGACAAACTTTAGGGCATTAAGGCAGTAGGGCAGTATGTAGTGCATGCCGCGCTCATGGAGCGGCATCCTACTGCCCTACTGCCCTACTGCCCTACTGCCCTACTGCCCTACTGCCCTACTGCCCTACTGCCCTACTGCCC
>NZ_JAMYLP010000146.1:0-8432 GCF_040318085.1 Mesorhizobium sp. M1322 | reverse complement strand
ACAGGCCCTGCCGATGCAAATCCAGTATCATCATCATCTCCCCGATCTTGATCACCGAAATCCCTCTCCCGACCATCAGGAGAAGCATCAACGATCACGCGCCGCCGGTCTCCCGGAGCGCGCTCCGGAAGACCGGCGACAGCGCTAAACTGGGGAAGATTCAAACGGCACTTCTGGGGAGTATTGAGCCGGCATCGACATTTGAACTTACAACTGTCCGCCGCCTGCGGTCGCAAAGACTCTATGACTTTATGTGAAGGATCTGTTGCAACGTTTTGGTCGGGTGGTGCGGCACGGAGCGTCTCGACGAATTTCGGTGGGCTACGGTATTCAAGGGACGTCGTTTAACGGGTCAGTCGTCCTGCTTTGCCTGCGCTGGTACTTGGCCCTTTATGATGCGATTGAGCCAATTGCGTCGGCCAGATGCTGCCCAGGACAGTAGTGTGTGCTGCTTCTCTGTTCGACCGGCTGTGGTCATACGCTAGGCGTCGTCCGCGGATAACTACGTTGGAAGCGGGGCGCTCGGTTGGATCTTGTAGTGCCAGTCGCCATGGAAGTCATGGCGGACGACATTTACCGCTTGCAATTCAGCCTCTCGGATAGGTGTTGGTATCGAGTTGGCTGCCGCACGTTCAATTCCGGCGTCGGTGGTCGTCGCAGCGATCAGCTCGACGATGACCCTGTGACAGACCAGCCGCTTGCCACGCCAGTTGGCGGTGATGAACGAGGACAGCGATGCTCGATGCGGTTCCACTCGCTAGTGCCGGGCGGCAGGTGGCAGACGGTGATGGGCATGCGCATGTCGTCGGCGAGCCTCTGGAGTTTTTGTTTCCACAACCGCACCCGCGACGCATTGCCGCCACCGTCGGCGGTGATCATCAGGCGCGTGGCGTCCGGGTAACGCTCGCGACCCATCTGCGCCACCAGTTGCCGGATAGCGTTGACCGCGAACGCCGCCGTGTCGTGATCGATGCCGACGCTCACCCAGCCGGTATTGTCGGCGATGTCGTAGACGCAGTAGGCACCGCGCGCCCAAACTCCGGGATGATGAAGTCGTGCACCGCACCTGCGGCGGCGAGCCTTGGGGATGCCATTCGCTCCCGGCATTCTTGAAATCGCCGACCAGTTCCTTCTTCTTCGTGTCCACTGAGATCGCCGGTTCGCCGGCCGCCAGCGCCGCCTTGACCTGGTTGTTGATGTAGTGGAATTGGGCGTCGCGATTGGGATGGTTCGCCCCCTCGCGCGTCTTGCGGTTGGCTTGCAGCCTGTAGCCGAGCTTGTGCAGGAGTTCGCCTGATCTGGTGACCCATGTCGCACAGCGCGTCGGCAAGCTTGCTCATGCTCTTGCAGGTCCAAAGCAGCGGCGACTGCGGATCGCCCCGCGTGTCGGGCTCGATGAGCGCTCGCAGATCGTCAATCAGGCTCGGATCCGTCTCGCTCGTCAGCTTGTCGCCGGCCCTTGGACGGCACACGCGCCCAGCATCGAACGCCTCGCCGCTGCGCACCTCGCGCAGCGCCCGGCCAATGGTGCTGGGGGCGATGCCAGTGGCCCGCGCCACCGCAGCGATCCCACCGCGCCCAGCCGCCAAACGCCTCGGCCGCCGCAAAGCGCCGCCGCGAGCGTTCGTCGAACACAGGGCGAAGCGAACCATGATCGGCCCGGTCGGCAAAGCCATCGCTTGCCCTGTCTGGGAACCAGATCACCGCTCACGATCCATGTCGGCGAGACCGCCTGCGAGCCCGGAAAACAGGCGCGAGCGCGATCCGTCAACCGTCCGGATCTCTACCTTCGGAAACCGGCCCGCATATTCGAGCAGGCTGGCCTTGAGGTCCCGGCGGAGAGTGACAATAGGGCCAGACCGTCAGCCGGGCACCGTCTGTCAGATATCAAGTTCAAAACTTTCCCAGTTAAATTACCTTCCCTTAAACATGGTAATCCTCCGAATAGCCGATGCTCTCTGTGTCACAACTCGATCAAACGATAAATACTTCACATAACTTTATAGAACCTTCGCAACCGAATATCGCCGCCAATGCTATTGTTTCGCGATTCTGAGGTGAGGCAGGATAAAAGCCGACGCCTGTTTACACTCAGGCCGCCGCACGGCACACAACGGAGATCCACGCCAATGGCAAGAAGAGCGCTCATCCTGGTTGAAGGCAACAGGAGTATTGGTCTGCTGTACGTGAAGGCGGCCCAGTGTCTTGGCCTTCATCCAATTACCCTGTCGGCCGATCCAACTCGGTACGACTATCTTGCATCCGAAAACATAGAGGCAATCCGTGTTGATACCGACAATCTCGATGCACTGGCCCGCGAATGTTCCCGGCTGCGTGCGACCTATGACATTGCTGGCATAACTGGCTTTACGGACCTCGACGAGTCAGTCTATGCGACGGTTGGCAAGCTCTGCCGATACTTCGATCTACCAGGACCGAACCCCACATCGATTGAACGATGCTGCGATAAGTTTACTCAACGTCAACTCCTCGCGGAGGCCGGCGTTCCAATGCCCGCTTATCGCTTGGCAGCGAATGCGACAGACGTAGAAAGCTGTGCCGCGGAACTCTGCCTCCCGGTGATTCTCAAGCCAGCTGTCGGCAGCGGCAGCAGCGGTGTCCGATTGTGCCGTAATGTCGATGAGTTATCCGAACATACAACCTACCTGTTGGACGGGAAGCACATTTGGCGGTCCTCGCCGAGGATCCTAGTCGAAGAATTCGCACAAGGCCCCTATTATTGGGCCGACATAATGGGAGATGAGGTCATTGGAATTGGCACCGCTGCCTTCGGCCGCCCACCGCATTTTGTCCATCGTGAGTGCACCTATCCGGCCGTGCTGACTAACGACGAGCAGGGGCGTGTCGCCGATGTTTCGCTGAGCTGTTTGCAAGCTCTCGACCTTGGCTGGGGGCCAAAGAACATCGGGTTCCGCTGGACGAAGCGTGGCCCAGTCGTCATTGAAGTCAATCCGCGTCTTTCTGGCGCGCCCGGTCCTCAAATGGTTAAGTTAGCTTATGGCGTCGATCTCGTCACCGAGCACATCAAGCTTGTGATCGGCGACGAATTGAATTTGCGCAGAAGGCGTTCGGATACTGCGGGGGCGCGGTTCCTCCTCCCTGATCGCGATGGCATCCTCGACTGGATCGATGGCGACAGTCGGGCGGCAGCCGTACCAGATGTCGCCGAGGTCAAATTGCATGTTCAACCCAAGACACCGATCGTCAGGAAAGGCGATTACCGAGACTGTTTCGGATATGTCATCGCCTCTTCACCAACCCGTGCTGGGGCCGAGGCGATACTTCAGCATGCCGTTGCCTTGATCGATTGGTCGATCACACCATCTTCGGCCGTTGGCGAAACGGCACAATCTGCGGCCCCCGTATGTCCCAGCGCCTGCGGAGATGGATAAAGGTGATTGTCGCGAACATTGGTGCAATCGACAGCAGGAGATGGACGCAGGTCAATGAGGGTGCTTTTGGCCGCCTGTGACTATCAGGCTGATTTTGGGTGTGGGATGCGGTTCACCTTGCCAGCGACAATCCGAACTGCGTGGTGTCAAGCTGAGAGCTCGTCGAATCCTGCTTGGTCTTTTAGACCAGGTTAATCCAATGCTGGTTGCTCCCGCGAATAAAGGCCGACGGATTATAATCGTCAGCCCATTGAGGAAGCTATGGAGCGACATTTCCGCGAGAATGATAGTCATTCGGTCCGGCGGGCTGACGGCTATGATAAGCCCGGCTCCTCGCCTTCCTCGACTCACGGCAGGCGCGAAACGCCGCTTCATTTGCGGATAGCTCAAACACAGAGATGAACTTAGTTTAGCGCCTAAACTCTTAATGTAGGAGGCTAGATGCGGGGAAAACCTGCGTTTCGGATCAGATAAAGCCGGAGGGCGACTTGTCCGGTATGGTATCAAATCCGTCGTGAAGGGCGAGGCTATGTTCGAGATATCAGCAGCCCGATAATTCATTTGAAGGTATGGCGATGGATGTGACGACGCAAATCATTAGGCACGTTCTCAATTCCGGGGTGGAGACGATACCTGAGAAAGCGATCGAACGTGCAAAGCTCTCAATCCTCGATACCATAGCGTGCGCGATCGGCGGATCGAACGATCCGATCGCGCACAGCGCGCGCCAACTGGGCGCATTGTCCGGTGGCAAGCCAGAATGCACAGTTTGGATTTCCGGAGAAAAGCTCCCATCGAGCTTGGCAGCACTCGTCAACGCCACGACAGCCAGGGCACTCGATTTTGACGAGACCTACGAGCTTTGTCTCAACGGCTGCCACGCAAGCGCATATGATGTACCGCCGGCGTTGGCACTCGCCGAACGCGACCCTTCTATCACCGGAAGAGAATTGCTGACCGCGGTCGCAACAGCTATCGATCTGCACTTGCGTCTCGCGCGTAGCGTTACCACATTTTCTTCAAATACGGGCCGCGACAATATGGTCTCTGTCTGGGGCGCGACCGCGGTTAGTGCCAAGTTGCTACGGCTCGACGAAGAGAAAACCCGGAATGCGTTCGGAATCGCTTACGCCCACGCCGCCGGCGAATACCAGATGTATGAAGAAGGTGCCCACACTGTAGCGCTGCAGCAGGGATTGCGGGCCCGCTCGGGAATTGAGTCGGCCCTATCAGCTATGGTGGGCTTCAACGGCCCGCGGGAGCCGTTCTTTGGGAAGTATGGTTTCTACAAGGCCTTCGAACCTGAGTTCGACCTTGATATGCTTACGGACAAACTGGGCTATGATTATGTGAACGCTTCTATAAGCTTCAAACCCTGGCCGTCCTGTAAGTGTAATCATTTCGGGATCCACGGGCTGCTGCAATTGCGCGAGAAGCACAACTTCGCGGGCGAGGATATTGTTTCAATTGAGCTCGGGTTGAATCATCGCGCTGAGAGTCTTGTGGTCCAGCCGCGCGACCAAAAGTGGAACCCCAAGGACCCGGTTGTGGCGCGTTTCAGCCTGCCTTACGCCATCTCGGTCGCAGCGCAATACGGCAGAGTTGCAATTGGCGATTTCCGTCCCGAAGCGCTCCAGGATCCGGCCGTGCGTCGGATTATGGCCGTTACCAAGGTCGAAGTTGATCCAGAGATCGAGCGCACTCACGGCCAGTATGGGAATTCGCCGACAACAGTTAAAGTGACGCTAAAGGGTGGAGCAGAACATTTTATTCGTGTGGACAAGCCGTTCGGACATCCGGAAAACCCGGCTTCGCTCATCGATGGCATGCGGAAACTTAAGGATTGCGGCGAAATGTCGGTGTTGCCGTTCTCCGAGAAGCAACTCGAGTTGATCGGAGACTTCATCCGTGATCTTGATAAGCAGCCCACGTTGGCACCGCTATTTGAACTGCTAGTGGGCGGTAAGTAGTCTCGGGTGCATATGGCACACAAAGACGAGCTAATACAGAGCTAGGCGATTTTTATGAAACCAAATGTTAAAGGTGCTAACACGCTGTCGAAAGCGATTGGGAGGTTCGTCAGCGGGCTAGAATTCGGTGCCTTGTCGCCAAGCGATCTTAGTACCCTGAAGTTCGGGGTAATGGACTGTCTGGCCTGCGTGATTGCGGGTGCACGCGAGCCGGTAACCCAAATCGTACTCAACAGGTTAGTGGCCGAACACGGTGGGCACGAGAGAGCAACAGTTCTTGCTCATTCCGTTCAAAGTTCCGCGCTCGGTGCCGCGCTCGCCAACGGCGTCATGGCACACGCTTGCGATTTTGACGACGTCAGCGACCCGATGTGTGGGCACCCTACAGCGCCCGCACTCCCTGCGATTTTAGCGGCTGGTGAACTGGCAGAACGTTCGGGCCGAGATGTCCTTCTCGCATATGCCGCTGCCGTCGAAGTGATGACAAAGCTCGGCCGGGTTGCCGGTTACGAGCTTTATCAGTCCGGTTGGCACGCCACCGCCGCACTCGGCGTGTTTGGCGCTGCCGCCGGAGCCTCGAAGATACTTGGACTCGACGCCGAACGTACAGCTACCGCCATCGGTATTGCCGCCTCCCGTGTTGCCGGTATACGTGCGAATATCGGCACGATGGTAAAGCCAATGCATTGCGGTTTCGCAGCGAGGGATGGCCTAGAGGCGGCGCTTTTAGCTGCAGCAGGGGCCACGGCAAGTCTCGATGCGCTTGAAGGTTCAAACGGCTTTCTTAACACGTACGTATCGCAGCGGGGACGTGCCGTCGACTTCGCGTCGCTCCTCGGCAATCCGTTCGATATCCGAGAGCCAGGTATTGTTTTCAAGAAATATCCGTCCTGCCTCGATACCCATTCGGCCATCGATGCTATTCTCGAATTGCGCAATAGCCATGACATCCAACCTGAACACGTAAAGTACATTCGATGCGTGCTTGCTCCAGGGGTGGGCGGGGACCTGGCATACCATGCCCCCCAAACGCCTATGGAGGGCAAGTTCAGTATGGAGTTTTGTTCCGCGGTCGCGCTGGCGCGAGGGCGGGTATCTCTTGCCGAATTCTCGCAAGAAGTAGTCGATGACCCAGCTATCCGACGGCTGATTGGCATTTCGAAGCTCGACTTCGATCCTGAACTGACCAGCCAGGACCCGAGAAGCTTTTGCGCGGCCGCGCGGGTTGAAACCTCGCTTCAGGACGGGCGGGTGGTCCAGAAAACCGTCCATCACATGCGCGGCCATCCAAAAAATCCGATGTCGGAATGTGAGTTTGTGTCCAAATTCAAGGACTGTGCAAACGCGGTGTTGGATCCCGACCGCACCGATCGAGCGCTTGCGATGATCGAGCAGTTAGACCAGTTATCCGATTTGCGCCCCCTCATGTCGGCCCTCGTGACTGAGTGACGACATCAGTGGACAGCGTGAACCGGACTTTAGGTTTATGCCGACCGCCGCCTAACTCTGCCGAGCGCGTCGTCCGATTAAGCCGCGTACGGTTTGGATCGGCGCTGAAGCGCGCGATCATGAGCACAAAACAAGAGGGAGAAGTTTTAGGCGGCGGCGGCAGGATCGCGTTGACGGCATCGCCCTGCTCGCCGCCAAGGTAGTTGCGACCCATTCGGTGCTCGCCCTTGATGTGGCCGATCATCGGCTCGATAGCAGATCGTCACCGCATCTCGCGCTTGATCGCGGACGTAACGCGGCGCTTCTGTCCCGCGGTGAAGACCCTGAACTTGTGGCTCTCGGGTGCGTTGTGACCTCGGCAACCGGCGTCGACGAGCATGCGCTCGATCCGGTTGCCGATGGTGTCTTCAATCGCCAGAATGACCGTTTCGATCGTGTGGCCGTCATAGGGATTTCCGGGAAAAGCAATGGCGTGCACGGCGAACTCGCCGCCCTTTAACGCTTCAGCGTTGTAGCGATCGAGACCTTGACGCCGAACTCGTAAGGCGCGCGTGCCTTGCCGTTGATGCATTCGACCTCATGTGCGTGCAGGCTGTAGATCATGCGGCCGCGCTGGCGCTGTCGCTGCCGCTGCTCAAGAACGGTCGATGCCTGGTAGAGAGGCCATTTAAAGATCGCGTCCATCTCTGCGTCGTCGGCTATCTGGCGGAGATGTCGCGAATGGTCCGGTCGAGCCAGGTCATGAGCTTGCGCAGCGCCTTGTTGGCCCACTTGAACTGTACGAGCGATCGAAGGGCACGGCATGGCGGAAAAACTCCTCGCTGTGAGATCCTGGAAGTACGGTTCTCCACCCATCGGGCGCACATCTCCTCGTCCGACAGGTCGAAAGTGTGCTTCAGGATTCGTGTCGAGACCACGCGAGCGACCCGCGACGGCAATGGCGTGGCTTGCGCCGCGGTCCCCCCGCCTTGCCAAATCGAGTTCATCGCACCTCGCCAGAGAACAGAATCGCAAAACTGAACTTGCGAGGAAACGACCACAAACAGGCCGCACCCTGAAATCCGACATCGGGAGAACCGTGGATTCCTACGTGAAATCAGCGGCTTTCGAGCGCGGATGCCTTCAATTCAAAGATGCGCGTGAAGACAGATAGGTCAGCGTCGTTTCGATCGTCTCCTGGCCAGCCCCGGAGCGATGACCGGGCAATCAATCCCCGTTGATCACTATAGTGCGAGGAATTTTCCAGCCAGCAATCGTCGACTTTAGATGCGTAGGGGGCAGAAAACGCTGATTTTCTGCGTTGATAGAAGGACAATTTGTGAAAGGTGACCAGTCCACTGGTGTACCATCCAGTTGGTATGAAAGAACGAGGCCGCATTGTCGGCAACCAGGGAACAAAGGTAGTAAGTGTCGCAGGAACTCGACTATATCAGCCGCTGCGTCGCTGCAGGCCATGCGACCGCGCTGGGCGTGAGCGCCAATTCGCTTATTGCCGGCGCAGCGCAGGCGCCGCGGCCCACCGGCAAAACGCTCATCCCTGAACGCCGCATGTCGGTTGGCGGTATCGGGTCGACCTATTACGAGACGGGAGCCGGTCGTC
>NZ_JAMYLP010000145.1:0-8776 GCF_040318085.1 Mesorhizobium sp. M1322 | reverse complement strand
CCCCCGCCCCCCCCCCCCCCCCCGCCCTGCCCTCCCGCCGACCCACTGGCCCCTGCCGCCCGCCCCTCCCCCCCCCCCCCCCCCCCCCCCCCGCCCGACACCAACGAAACCGCAAAACAATGACGGGGTCAGTTCTTCGTTTCGCCCCAGGGGTCAAATCCTCACTTCGCTTGACACCATTCTTGACCTATTCACGAGGCCGCCACCCCGCAGATGTCCTCACTGTGAGAAGCTGCTCGCAGACGCCATCAAACCTAAACTGCCAAAGTAGTGCTTGTCGTCCGAATCAAAGGATGCGCTATGGGCCAGGTTCTGCATCGGAGCGCCACACCGCCGAGAACGCCTCGAGGAATTGCGCACCGGGGACGGCCGACCCCTGCCGCACTACCGTAAGCGATGCGCCAAGGCACCTTGCAACAGGCCGATGAACATGGGGTTTTCGGGCCATGACATTGGAACATGCAAGGTGCCTTGGCGCATCACTTACGGTCGATGCCACCGGTAGAAATCTCTTCCATTCGAACGCTCCCGGTTTGCCCATCCTAACCGATGCCAACCTAGCACCGGCGGAGCGGGAGCCTTCCATCCCATCGATTTTGAGCAGCTCTTGGTCTGACCCCCTTAACGGACGAAATCAATCTCGTTACGGCCACCCGAGAACGCATCCGGAAGAGCCGCCACATACAATTATCGATTAAGTCATGCCCTGCTGCTGCCTCACACCGACGATGGCTGCGAGATCCGGATGCCCACGTTTCTCGTCTGGACGTAGCCGTCCAGTGCTTCCTGACCCTTCTCCCTGCCGTAGCCGGACTGTTTTACTCCACCGAACGGCGTTTCGACGCCGCCGACGTACCATCCATTGACGTATATTTGGCCCGCCCATAGGCGATCGGCGGTCCAAAGGGCCTGATCGAGATTCTGCGTAAAGACGCCCGCTGCCAAGCCTTGATCAGTGTCGTTCGCCAACTCGACTGCCATTGCTGGATCATCGAAGGTAGTGACGGCAAGAACAGGACCGAATACTTCTTTCTGGAACAGACT
This sequence comes from Mesorhizobium sp. M1322, assembly GCF_040318085.1. Classification (NCBI taxonomy): domain Bacteria; kingdom Pseudomonadati; phylum Pseudomonadota; class Alphaproteobacteria; order Hyphomicrobiales; family Phyllobacteriaceae; genus Mesorhizobium; species Mesorhizobium sp. M1322. Next base: position 7,732 of record NZ_JAMYLP010000145.1, on the reverse strand, counting down.
ACTGTCTCGCGCAACGTCGGCAAACACCGTCGCCGCCATGAAATAGCCGCTCCGCTCGGAAAGTGTAGTTCCACCAGTTACGAGCCGTGCGCCCTGGGATATAGCCGTCTGGCAGGCCTGCTCGATTCCCTGTCGCTGCTTTTGAGAGATCATCGGGGTGAGGTCGCAGTTTTCGCGTCCTGGACCGATTGACAGTCCTTCGACGCGGACCTTTAACTTTTGCAGGAGTTCGTCTGCAATAGTACGATCTACAAGCAAACGTGTTAGGCCGTTGCAATTTTGGCCAGCATTCGAGAAGGTTCCAATAGGCACCGCTTCCACAACCGCATCGAGATCGGCATCGGAATACACAACTGCAGCCGACTTTCCGCCCAGCTCCATAATGCAGGGCACGATACGCTCCGATGCGGCCCTGAGGACCCTTCGCCCGGTAGCCAGCGATCCCGTGAAGACTATGTGGCGAACGTCGGGATGTTCTATCAGCGCCTGGCCTGCCGTTTGGCCATAACCGGTGAGCACGTTGACCGTTCCATGCGGCAGCCCGGCGGTCTCGCAGGCACGTGCGATTTCAATTCCGCACAAGGGAGCCAGCTCTGGTGACTTCACCACCACGGAGTTGCCGGTTGCGATGGCGCAAGCCAGCGAACGGGCCGTCAGTTCCAGCGGGCCATTCCACGGGACGATCTGGGCGGACACGCCGAACGGACTTCTGACAGTGTAGTCGATAAGGTTGGCTCCGCGCGGGATCGAGCGACCTTCAAGCTTATCGGCCAAGCCACCATAGTACCGCAGGTATCTGACGGCGGTACGAACTTCGTCACGGGCGAAATTCAACGCCTTCCCCGTCTCGATGCAGTTAACGGTTGCGATCTCGTCGCTGCGCGATTCGAGTACGTCGGCAACGCGAAACAGCATGCGCCCACGATCATAGGGATGCATGTCTATCAGAACGCGGTCGCGAAAAACTCGGTTCGCGGCAGCAACAGCGAGTTCAACCTCTTCAGGTCCTGCTTCTGCTACGACGGCAATTGTCTCGCCATTTGACGGGTCATCAACCTCGATCCGCCTGCCGGACGAAGAATCCCGCCACTTCCCATCGATGTAATTCTTGATCACTTCTGCGCTAGCCATTTCCATCCCTCTCTCGAAATGTCACCGATCATTCCGGCCGCCACGAACTCGGCATTGTTGACGTTAGCCGCTTGCAGGCCAGTCGGCATCCGACACTTTGGCGATGTCACGCCGGAAAGGTCTTCGGACCGCCTGGGCATCGGTCGCAGCAGCGGGAAACCAAGGCGGCTTCCATCAGCTAGCTCAACGCCGCATCCCATACCCGTGCCGGCCCGGCCATCCATGCCTACTCCACGAGCACAAAGCCAATCGCGGCAGCAGTCAAAACGATGGCCGGTAAGAGCCCCGGGTCATGACCGGGCGCTTACAGTTGATATGAGGTCTTCGTTGCTGATCTGATCGAGTCTGGACCCTAACCTGAAACGACCATTAACCTGCGACGTGATGCGGTGCTGCGCAGCGGATTCGGCTTCAGAAAGCACCGACCTGAGCAGTCAATGAGTGAGACCGAGTCGGGTTTAGACGCAGCATCTAGGGCGCGCACTTACCTCAAGGCTGGTGAAGCCAGGAGCTGACCGTGTCCCACAACAGGCTTCTTATAACCCGCGAGCCTCAACGAGTCCCATAGCATTGCCTGATGAGCGGTAATCACTGGTACTCCCAAGCATGCCTCCAAGCGATCAATCACGCTCGAAGTTCGAAGAAGGGTGCAAGAAATAAACAGTGCTTCCGCATCGGACTTTTTGAATGAGCGGCCTGCTTCGAGGATGCTCTCCGGAGAGACCGCGGCGATGCCGGTTTCGCTTATCAGGTTGAATGAGGCAGACGCACATACTTTGAAACCATGATTTTCGATGCAATCAGCGACAACTGCAACCTCCTCCTCGATATACGGTGTGAGCATTGCAACGCGTTTGATCCCAAGTTTTTCGAAGGCGCGCAACGCTCCCGTCATGGGAGAAGTTAAGGACGACCCCGGCCGCGTTTGCTGCAACTCACTCTCCAACTTTTCTTGCGAAATGATGGCGGATCCAGAGGTGCAGGCATAGGCAAACACATTTACAGCCCCAGGAGGATCGAACAACTCGCCAGCCTGGGCTATCTCGAAAACATGACGACGCAGAACCTCAATCGCCTCGTCAGGTGAACTCGGCTCCTCGTGCTTGATTCTCGTAGAAGAGAGTGCTATGCTGCCATCCCTCAACATTCTGTGTAGTTCTAACTCAGTAATATAGTCATTAGATGTGAGAATTAATCCGATGACGGGCTCGCTTCCCACCGGGGGAAATGACTGCTTCACATGAATGGTCGAGTATCTGTCTTCCGAAGGCATTGGATATTCTCCTTACATTGGAACCGAAGCGAGCTAACCTTGACGATTGGTCGGTTACTTTTTGGACTAACGAAACACTAGAAGGTGAGGACGTTGGCGGCTGCAAACTTCACATATACGGGGTGACCTACAATCAATCCTGACATCGTCCCGACATTCTTTTGAATCACTAACAAGCGACTTTTCTCAGGGAGTTCGACCACGACGTGCACATCGGGACCAAGGGGAGCTACATCGAAAACTACTCCCCGGAGGAAATTCTGTTCTGGATCACCGGGAGGAGCTGCAGAGGATTCCAGTAGCTCAATGTTTTCTGGCCGTATACATAAGTTAGCATTATCTTTGACTACGGGGGATCGTGAGCGCAGTTCGGTACCACCCGCGGTAACGTAGGTGATGCAACCATTAATTGACTCGCCGCCCCTTTGCCCTAGGAGCCAGTTGGACCTGCCAACAAACTCAGCAACGAATTTATCCGCGGGCGTCTGGTAGATCGCAGAGGGAGAACCTCTCTGAACGATCTTTCCCTCACGCATTACGACGACTTCGTCACCCAGGCTAAGAGCCTCCTCCTGATCATGTGTTACCACTACGGTCGTCGCTCCTACCGATCGCAGGATTTCTCTTAATTCTAGGCGAAGCTCGAGACGCAACTTAGCGTCCAACGCCGATAATGGCTCATCCAACAATACTATTTGAGGATCGGTCGCTAGCGCCCGCGCCAGGGCTACACGCTGTTGCTGCCCGCCGCTTAGTTGACGCGGATACCTTGACTCCATGGCACTTAGCCGCACCAGCGACAGCATTTTCGTGACGCGCGCCGGTATTTCTGCAGGAGGGATCCCCCGATAACGCATACCATATGCCACATTCTGCGCAACCGTCATATGTGGGAACAGGGCGTAATCTTGGAATACAAGCCCAACGTTCCGTTCGTAGGGTCGCAACGCCCCGACGTCGCCGCCTGCAATCTTAACTGCACCTGCGTCCTGCCTTATGAAACCGGCTATGATCCTGAGTGTAGTTGACTTTCCACACCCGCTGGGGCCCAGAAGCGAAATTATGGCCCCTTTTTCAACACGCACGCTTACCCCATCGACAGCGGTAAATGCCCCATACTTTTTAATGATGTTTTCGAGTTCGAGAGCTATCATCTAATCACGCCTTATGGATATCTTGACCAATAGCTCGCTCCAAACCAATCACGCGATCAAGCGTGAACAGCAGAACAAGCGTCAGTGCTACAAGAACGACAGCCGTCGCCGCTATAGTGAGATCGAAGCTCGCCCTCATAAGCCCAACGAGCGCAACGGGGAGTGTGTAGGTTTTATAGTCGCTTAGGAAAAGGCTAATCGCTAGATCATCCATGGAAAAAGCGAACGCAAAGATCGCGCCAGCGGCTATGCTATTCTTAGCCAAAGGCAACGTCACCGTGAAAAAGGCTTGGCGTTCATTCGCGCCGAGGCCCAGTGCTGCCTCACGGAGACTTTCATTTATCCCCATCAGACCAATTAACGTCAATCGAATAGCGTACGGAATCGCTATTATCAGATGGCCGGCCGCAAGCCGGGTGAAAGGAGACATCAGCTGGAATGCTGAGAAAAACATAAGCATAGCGAAGCCCATCACCACTCCTGGCATTACAAGTGGAGACAGGAATATAGAAGCGATAAGGTCTCGCGAGCGATTCATTCGGCTCAGCGCCAGTGCAGCCAGTGTTCCGACGCAAGTCGCAAGCACGGTCGCAGACGCAGCGACTTGAATGCTCGTATAGAGTCCCTTCAACAGGTAATCATTGTGCCAAAGTCGGTAGAACCACTGCAGCGAAAAACCCGGCGGTGGAAATGGGCCTAGGTAATCTCGCGCGTCGAACGCCATCAGTATGGTGATAAAAACTGGAAGAAAAAGGAAAACAGTCGTCACCAATGTGACGGCGACGACATAAAGAGCGAGTGTCCCGTCTGCAAAGCGCTTTATAACGTTTTTCATGTCTTATCCAGTCTAGCAGCGAACCGTGCCAGCACGAAGATCAGTAGCACTGAGAGAATAATCATCATTATGGAGATCGCTGACCCGCTCGGGAAATTTGCGGATTCGCTGAACCGGCTATAGATGAGGTTCGAGACAAACAAGACGCGTCCCTTGCCAAGTATCCATGGCACAGCGAACGCGCTTATGCCTTGCGTTAGTAAGACTAGAAAAACCCCTACTATTCCACGGACACATAGAGGAATGGTAATAGTGAAATGCGACGCACAGGCTGAGGCACCTAAGGATTGAGCCGCTTCATGCAGCCGAGGGTTCAGGTTATTCACCGTGCCAAACAGCATTATTACACCGGTCGGAATTTCGTAGTGGCATAGCCCGGCAATAATAAGGAAATTAATATACCAGCCATTGCTCGTGCTTAATCCCAAGGCTGACGTGATAGGGTCCACAAGTCCACCAGTACCAAAAGTCAACTGAATGGCATAGATTCTGACTAAGCTACTGAAGAAGAGCATACCAACGGCGATAGAGAGCGCTACTTTTCTGGACGTAGGCGAAAAATGTCGAGTAATCACATACGTTATCGGAAACGAAATTAGGACTGCTATTGTAGCAGCTGCAAACGATAGAGCGTATGTTTGTATCACGTACCTCGCATAAACCGGACGAGCAAGCTCAGCGTAGTTCTCGAAAGTAAACGCTGCGCCCTCTATGGATCCGATACGACCAGGTGAGAATTGCTTAAAGCTTTCCGCAAGTGCCATTCCGATTGGAAGACCGAACAGAAGGCTGTATACGGCTATGGCAGGCAGGAGCAGCAGGACCTGATTTGTTGTTTGCTTATTCATTCAATGTGCCGTTTCCCACGCTTAGGCTCCTGCACCTCGGTTGCTTTGCCATGCTTTGCGAATGTGCATGGTTCGCAGAACTCCGGAGCAACCGATCATGTGGCAGTGTTGAAATCCGAGCGGTGATCTCGCTGAGATCAACGCTCGGATGCGGTAGATGCACTACGTTCGACAAAATCGCTATAGGAGTGGCACGATTTCCTGCTCCCAGCGCTGCATCCAGGCACTTGACTGCGTCGAAAGATAAGACCAGTCCGGGATGTAGACGGAACGCTCCATGTCTTCATTTGTCAGCATGAATGGTGCCATCTCTGCAGCTATCTTTGATTTGACATTTGCGGGCAGCCCTGAGCCGGATTGCTGAGCGAAGTAGGCATCGTTTTCCGGGCTGAGCACAAAATTTGCGAATTTGAAAGCAGCTTTCGTGTTCCCGCCCTTCAGCACACTCCAACCTTCATGGTAGACGAACGTTCGGAACCCACTTGCCGCATTCATTTTGTTTAGATATTTCAGCTTGAAGTTGCGCGAAAGGTCGATCGAGGCGTAGGACGTTGCAAAAATTATGCTGGTTTCGCCGGTACTAATGGAGGTTGTCACGTCCTGGTCAGAATTGGCCACGCGCCCAATGTTGCCGCTACGCGCGAGCTCTTTCATGAAGTCCCAAGCTGGCTCAAGGTTCTTCTCGTCGCCCCCTTTATGCAACGCGAGCATAACCATATTGAGATTGGAGCCGAGAGATGGCACACTCCAACAAATCTTTCCTTTCAGCCGAGGATCCAGAAAATCTTCTACTTTGGTTATCTGGAAAGGTGTCGTGTCTTCACGGTATACCCAAAAGGCGGACCCGACCGCGCGTGGGATGTTTACAATGTTTCCTGCAGCATCCTTTATGAGCAGCTTTTGCGGCACGTCGGCAAGGTTCGGGACCTTTTCCAAAGTGACTGGTTCTGCCCATCCCTCCGCGGCAATCATTTGGAAAGAAGGATCCCAACCGGTAAGAAGGTCTATGCCGGCGTTAGGCCACGTAGCCTTGATCTTCGACATGATGACCATAGCACCGCCAGCGTGGATCTGCCAGTTGATGTCCACATCCGACTGCTTTGCGGCTAGGGTTTTTATCACCTCAAGATATTTGCCACCCCATTCAACTGACGTGATCGCTTCAGTAGCTACAGCACGCCTATTTCCGAACAGGCCAGCAGTGGAAAGTAGCGCGGCTGACGCCGCGGTTTTGGCAAACTGACGCCTTGATAGTGTAAACATGCGATTCCCCTTTGTTTTTTTTCAAGGTACGGTTCACCCCCCGTAGTCGCGCTCAACGTGTTAGCCGTGCTCTTTAGAGCGCTCAGCCGAGAGCGGGGGGTGACCTAGATCCAGAGTGCTCGTTCGTCTGTCCTTGCAGGCGCTTCTCTGGCCCTGACAATGATATTAGCGGAGCAGTTCGCACTGGTCAGCGCAAAATTCCTCTTTTTATGCAGAAAGCCTGCGTTTTTCGCGGGTGGGCGCAGAATCCATTAAAGCGCCCGGATATACGGCAGGTATGATCAACGGTGGGCGGACAGGCGCGAAACCGTGGCATCGAGCAACTGCGTTTCCTCCCACAGATGGTAGGCAGGGATGTCGAGATGCTCCCATCGGAGCGGCGAGTTAGGCCAGAGGGGTTCCGGTAAGAGTTGTGTGCGTCAAGTTCTGCAAAATGGCGTGGCATTGCGGTGACGTCGGCGTGGCCGCCGCGCAGCTCCCGTGTTTCGCGGAGCGGCGGACACATGACGGTGCTCAGGCGGCCAAGGCCCTCAGGCTCTCCTTCTTGTGCTCGCGCAGATGATCCATGTTGAGATAGCGGGTCGCCTCGAGCCAGTTCTCGTGGATCTCCACCGCCAATGCCCGAACCAGCCGCAGACAACTCCGCGGGTTGGGGAAGATGCGAACGACCAGGGTGCGCCGCTTGATCTCCTGGTTCAGCCGCTCCAGCATGTTCGTCGACTTCATGTGCTTGTGGTGAGCTAGCGGCAGCCGATAGAAGCTCAGCGTCTCCTCGATGTTATCTTCCACCCAGTTGACCAGCTTCGGGTATTTGGCCTGCCATTTGGCGATCCACTGCGCCAGGTCGCGTTTGACCTCGGCAAGGTCGCGCCGGTCGTAGAACCATCTGAGCTCCATCAGGCAATCGTCGTCGACCTTGCGCGGCACGTAGTCGAGCGCGTTTCTGAGGAAGTGCACGTAGCAGCGCTGCCAGACCGCCTCGGGCAGCACTTCGCGGATTGCCGCCCTGAGCCCCGGATGGTCGTCGGAGACGACGAACTCGACGCCGGCGAGCCCGCGATTCTTGAGCCCCGTCACGAAGTCGCGCCAGCTCGAATGGCTCTCCCGGTTGGCCAGCTCCACGCCCAGAACCTGGCGCCGGCCCTCCCAATCTGTCAATGCCGCTCGAATTTTCCCCAAAAGTGCCGAAGTAAAATTCCCCAGTTTCGCCGCTCAGGCTGTTGCGGAA
>NZ_JAMYLP010000144.1:0-8882 GCF_040318085.1 Mesorhizobium sp. M1322 | reverse complement strand
TAAGCTCTGAAATCGTCATGTGTCGAAGCCCTCAAAGGCTCCGAACATCGTCCTTCACGCCGATCACCGAAAGGTGCCGTCGGGACATCGCTTACTTTTGGATGGCATCTGATGGTGATCTGCAGGGGCTAGGGACTGCGTTCGCCATAGATCCCTGTGGCGGGTTCATGACTGCCGATCATGTTATCGCAGATGCGCGAGCGCACGGCAGAACTCTGCGAACCAGCGATGGCGATTTTCGGGTTGAGATGCCTTCAGACGCTGGCCTGATTGCCGTTTTGGGCCACGGCCTGGTCTTTGGAACCGTTGGCTTGCCACAAGAGGCGATAGCGCATGTTGGGCGAATGTGGTCGCCCGTGCTACCGGGTTCCGATCCGCCTGCAGCACTCCAAGGGCGATCGGACTTCCAGCCGATTGATCTGGCGCTGTTGCAGACGAGGTCACCAGCGCCCGACCACATTAGAAATCTTCGCATGCGCTCGAGGCCGCGAGGGCCGCGTCCAGGAGATATGGTCGTGGCGGTTGGGTATCCGCAGATAGATACGTTTCGTGGCGACAGGGAGGATGCTCGCACGACGATCGCTGAGGGGATGCAGGTGGCGTATGGGCGCGTAACGCAGGTGCACCCGCAAGGTCGTGACTCCACAACCCCGACACCTGTCTTTGAGGTGGAGGCGAATTGGCCATCAGGCATGAGTGGCGGGCCGGTGTTCAATGCCGAGGGCGAGGTGATCGGCTTGGTAGGCCGTTCAGTCGCGCCAGAGACCGGCATCGGAACTGGGTTGGCGTGGGCAACCTGGCTGGAGGCATTGCGGGATCTTCCGGTCTGGGCGCCGACGCTCGATCCCGAGAACCGGGAATGGCGCTGTGGCTGGGCGGTTCTTCGAAGCGAACCGTGGCATCTGGCCCATATGTTCGGCACGGTGGAAGCGGCTCGCGCTGCCGCCACGACCTTTGGAGCTGCCTATTCTGTCCAGCCGGGGTCTTGGCGAATTGGCAGCGATGATTTCAATTGCGCGTAACGCCGCTTCCCTGATGATCGCTCTGGCTGCTCTGACCAGCATGCCGATACTGGACGGATAAACCAAAAAGTTCCAGAAAGGGCACGGGCCGATACGACAGCTCTGGGGCTCGCACAGGTGAGTTGATTGGCCGACTTGCCCGACTGCCTTGGACATAAATTCCATTAAGAAGGCATCACGCGGCTTCGCGACAGAAGCATCGGCAATCCGGGCGTTCGCAAGCATTTCTGTGGATCGCTGCATTTGATCCCACGTGGCGGTGCAATCAACATGCAGTGTCAAGAAACCCGTGTGTCGCTTGGCAGTTAATTAGGGTCTTCCTCAATTTGTGTGGTGGACGATCGATCGGCTGCGCTACTCACGTCATAGACGGCTAAATGGAAGACCAGAACAGTAGATTGGGGCTTTCTGGACGCTCGATGAATTGCCACGCAGGCGTCGAATTGCTGCGAGCACGGCCGTTGCCGCTCGTTTCGTGCATCGCCACACAAATTGAGGAAGACCCTAATTAACTGCCAAGCGACACCAAGGATCAGGACGAAACCCAGTGCGGCAATCAGGATGGCCAGCACCGCGCGGCACGCGTTGATAGTGCGACAGGTCCATCGTGCGGGACTCATTCATTGGATCATTTCCAATTCGTGAATCTCGTCGGCACGTCCTACCAAGCGGCGCGGAGTGCGCCTGTTTTGAAGTCGCGCGATGCCGTCTGAGAGTAGGCAATCGCCTCGTCACGCAGCTGTGCGTTCACTGGGGCGGGGCGTGAAGCGAGGGTGGTCGGATCCACGGCATAGCTCTCGACCACGCCCTTCGGACGCAGGACGGTCAATGTCCCGTTCTTCATGTACCCGAGCGACTGATAGTTGCTGATGAAGGCGCGCTCGTTGTCGGGCTTGGATCCGTCGATTGCCCTGCCGAAGAAGTGGCTTTCGCCACTCGCACCCAGTGCACGGAGGATCGTCGGCGGGAGATCGATCTGGCTGACAAGCGTACTGATATGCCCGGGCTTAACCAGGCCCGGTCCATAGAAGAGCATCGGGATATGATAGCCGCCCACGGGAAGTTCAGTCTTGCCGGCTGCAGAAGCGCAATGATCAGCGGTGATGATGAACAGCGTGTCCGCGAACCAGGGCTTGGTCGCCGCCTGCTGCAAGAAACGCCCAATCGCATAGTCCGTGTACTTGACTGCGCCATCGCGTCCGCCAGGTGAGGCGATATCGATGCGGCCATCAGGATAGGTGTATGGGCGATGGTTTGACGTCGTCATCACATGCATGAAGAAGGGCTTCTTCCCGGCTGTCTGCTTGTCCAGTTGGCTCGTGACATTATCCAACAGGCTTTCGTCAGCGACGCCCCAGGCGTTCTCGAACGCGATCGCGTCAGGCGAAAAATCGCCCTGGTCGAGGACGGCATAGTCGTTGCCGCTGAAATAGGCTGCCATATTGTCGAAGAACGCATTGCCACCGTATGCGAATCCTGTGTCGAAACCATCGCGATGGAGGATTTCGCCCAGCGTTGTCAGATGGTCGCTTTGAGGCCGCCTGACGATGGCCTGCCCGGGGACAGGCGGCGTGCCTAGCGAGGTTGCCTCCAACCCGCGCACCGTGCGCGTTCCGGTGGCGAATAGCCTGTCGAACATCAGCCCCTGTGAGGCGATGCGGTCGAGATTTGGCGTAAGACCCTTTGTGCTACCATAGCTTCCGAGGAACTCGGCCGACAGGCTTTCAACCGTCATGAGAACGACATTCTTCGGTCGGCGGACGAGATAGGAAGGCATGGAAGCCGTCGGGCCGCCAGGCTCATCCTGTTTGGCCCGAGAAACTTTGAGATCGACCAGAATCCTGTTCGCCTTGTCTGCCGGAATGGTCACGTAGAACCGATCATAGTCGAGCTCATTCAAGAAGAAGGCCGAAACGAGACTGAACAGGCCGTTTCCAGAAAGCTCATCAGCATAGGCGTTACCCGACCCGCGCATCTGATCGATGTTAGTGAGAAGTGAAAGACAAGGGCCAATGACGGCCAAGGCCAGCATGATCAGCCGCGTTCTGCCGCTGTACGGCGTAGTCTCAACGGCCGTGAACCAACGTCGCAAAGCCCAGATGAATCCTGCCGCAACAAGGCCGATGCCGATGAGGAGAGGCGTAACCGGATAGGACTGGGTGATGTTTGCGATAACTTCCTGCGTGTAGACGAGGTAGTCGACGGCAATGAAGTTGTAGCGCGTTGCGAACTCTTCCCAGAAGAAGAATTCGCCGATGGCGGAGAACAACAGCAAGCACACGACGAACCAGACCACTGCCTTGCTCAGCCAGGCAAAACCACGGCTTTGGCGCAATCGATTCGGGAGAACGGCGTTGACGAGGAGGAACGGCGATAGAAGGGCGCCGATGGTGACAAGATCGAACCAGACGCCTCGGCCAAACACGTGTGGCAGGACCGGCATCCCGATGTCGCGGGCGCTGTAGATTGTCAGGCCGAGCCTTGTCGCCATGAAAATGGCCAGCGCACAAGCGGCAAGGATTGCCGGATAAGTCAATAGAACCGCAGGCAACCTGAGCGAACGAAATCCATGCCTGGCGGTCGAGTGAAGCACTGTCAAAACGGACACGCCTTTTCAAAATTTGTGGGAGACCGAAGTGCTTACCGACAGGAATCGGACACGAAATCCATCACGGATTGCGCCGCGCATGCTGGGGTTCTGTCATGCGCTCTGACCTGGCCGAACGACGCCAGCAGGACGACGGCGATTACCAATGGGCCAAGAAGGCAACCAACATGAACCCAACTGATACTCGATTTCATGCAACATACCTTGGTCTAGGACTTGGGGATTTCATGCGGCTGTCCGACAGGCGCGAGCGTTTGGGGATTGAACGTGGCGACGACGACGTGGCCGGCATTGTCCGTGCCGGTTGCTTCGTAGCAGCCGCTCTTTGCGGTGATGGACATTACGCTCCAGCCTGCGGTCTCCAGTTGTGATTTCAGGGTCTCGCGCGGTTGCCAGTCGACCACCGGCACATCGCAGGCGTCTGCGGCCAGGGCCGAGAATGTCGATGCGATTACCAGCGCGGCTACGTGCAGGACTGTCACGTCAACTCCGGACACGAACTTCAAGTCACCGCTTCATGACACGCGAACCTGACACCAGCCTGAAAGCCGTCGGTTCAGGAAGCCATCAGTTTGCGCTATAGTGTGTCGGGCAATTCATGGTTGGGATTGGCTTTGCGCATATTGCTCGTTGAAGACGACAAAAGGATTGGAAGTGCTGTGCGGGACCACATCGCCGCAGACGGCCATGCCGCCGATTGGGCGCAGTCACTCCTGCAAGCGCGCGAATTCGCCGACGTCGCCCGGTACGGACTGACGTTGCTCGATCTCCAGCTACCTGATGGATCTGGCGTGGAATATCTCCGTGCGATGCGGGCGCGTGAAGATCGTACGCCGGTGATTGTCTTGACTGCTCGCGACCAGATCTCTGACAGGATTGAGGGGCTCAATGCGGGCGCGGACGACTACCTTGTGAAACCTTTCGACCTCGGAGAGTTGTCAGCGCGAATCCACGCTGTGGCGCGCCGTGCTGGCGCCGCTCCGTCAGGTCCTTCCATCAAGTTTGGAGGGGTCGAGATAGTCTCCGCGGACAGGATTGCGAAAGTAGACGGCGTGATCGTAGAACTGACCGGCCGCGAGTGGGCAGTTCTGGACGCTCTCTCCAGTCGACCCGGAGCCACCGTCCCGAAGAATGCGATCGAAGACGCGCTCTACGAATTCGGGGCGGAAGTGGAGAGCAACACTGTCGAGGTCTATGTAAGCCGCCTTCGGAAGAAGCTGGGAGCCAAAAAAATATCGACTTTGCGCGGGGTCGGTTACAGGCTTGCGGTATGACTCGATCAATCAGCATCACGCGTCGGCTCATAATCTGGATGACGGTCGCCACCGTTCTTTTCTGGATCGCCGCCGTAGCTGTCAGCGCCTTTGTTATCCGTGAAGAGCTGGACGAAGTCTTCGACAGCGCGTTGCAAGAAACCGCCGACCGGCTGTTGCCATTGGTCGTGGAGGGCCAGCTTTCTCAGGATTCAGGATTGTCACCACGGCGCATGCGCGCGAGTACGGTCGCAGGTGAAAGCTACCTGACCTACCAGCTGCGCGATCGAGATGGTCGCCTGCTGATGTATTCACACGACGTCCAGCCTCAGCCATTCGACGCGCCTCTGCAGAAGGGCTTCTTCGATTCGCCGACACATCGCATCTACAGCACGGACGCTGTGAGCGGATCGCTGTTTCTTCAGGTCGCCGATCCGCTTGACCATCGTCAGGAGGCAATGGCCGAAAGCGCCACAGCCTTGTTCCTGCCGCTGCTGCTTCTTGTTCCACTCAGCATAGGTGGCATCTGGTGGATTGTGCGGCGGATGCTTGCGCCGCTGGATGATCTGCGGGCCGAGATCGGCGCCCGGGACGGCGGCAACCTGGCTCCAATCTCTACAGTTGGATTGCCGATTGAACTGCAATCCATCCGGACGTCCGTAGATCGATTGCTCGACCGCCTGCGCACGGCACTGGAGAGCGAGCGCGAGTTTGCCGCCAACAGCGCGCACGAACTGCGTACGCCCATTGCCGGCGCGCTGGCGCAGACCCAACGGCTGGTGCGCGAACTGCCGAATGGGGCCAGCAGGAAACGTGCGAGGGAGATTGAAGGCTCGCTTACCAATCTCAGCCGTTTGACAGAAAAGCTGCTTCAAATGGCCCGCGCCGACGCTGGCATCGGGCTGTCGGACAAAGAGACCGACCTTGTTCCGGTCGTTCGGCTGGTCGCGGACGAGTTTCAGCGAACCCGGGAGTATTCAGGCCGTCTGACGGTTGATGCACGGCCCACGTTCTCGATGGTAAGACGGATAGATGTCGACGCGTTCGGCATCGTGTTGCGCAATCTGATCGAGAACGCCCTTATCCATGGCAGCGACGACAGACCCGTCACGATTGCCCTGTCAGACCCTGGCACCGTGACGGTTACCAATGCCGGACCCGTTGTGGCGGCGGCCAACCTCGACGACCTCACCACGCGTTTCAAGCGAGGACGTACAGAGGCGAGCGGATCTGGCCTTGGCCTGTCTATCGCGACCTCACTGGTGGAAAGAATGGGGGGTACTATCCAGTTCAAGTCTCCGGCAACCAGACAGTCAGACGGCTTTGAGGCCGTGATGAACCTTCCCTAGTAGTTGTCGCTTGGCAGTTAATTAGGTTCTTCCTCACTTTGTGTGGGGACCAGGCCGGTTGAGTGGCAGCATGCGTGCGCGGAGAAGTGCGGGGCCTGCTCTGCCGTACATGGCGCGCTTTATCGTCTTCAGGCGGTTGATCTGCCCTTCCGCCTGGCCGTTGCTCCACGGTAATTCGACGGCGTTGCGGACGGCGCTGATGTCGCGGCGCAAGACGCGCGCGAACCGGACAATCGGGACGAGCCTGGAGTTGACGGCATCGTCGATCCAGATGTCGAGCTTGTCCAATTCGCGGCCGCGGAGAATACCGCGAAATCGCATCGCAAAGCTGCGCATCAGGGCAAACTCATATGATCCCTGCCTCAGGGCATCGACCTTCCGCGCCTGATTGATCGTCAACATGCCCCGCGGCTTCATGCATAGGGCCGCAGCGACTACCGGCGAGATCACGTGACAGGTTGCCGGATCCCGTATCGGAATAACATCGCGGGCTGATAGATGGCCTGCGATCTGAGCCGGCGGCGCACTGTCCTTGCCCGCCTTCTCGGCGCGTCTCCAGGTCGCAAGAAGCCGCTCCAGGTTCGAGAAACTGCCAGTGTAGCCGCGCCGCTTGATATCGTGAAACAGATGTCGCCCGCAGCGATTGCCGTCTCTCCAGGACTGGCTAAGAAACGCCTCGAAATATAAGGGTGACGTCGGCTTCAACGCGGCCCTGCGTCGGTCGGGTGGCGTGTCGAAAGTCAGCCATTTGGCGATGCTGCGCCGGCCGTAGCCGGTACGACGAGCGATCTCGGAAAAGGACAGCCCTTCCTTGTGCAAGGCGTGCACCATATCGAACACCATCTGCCGCGTTTGTCGATGAGCGTGGCGCCCCCGGCGCCGATGCGTTGCGTCGACGTGTGGATCGTCCTGAATCAGATCGACTTGCGCGCTCCCGATAGCCTTATCGGGCAGCAGTGCCCGCCCCGTGGCGCGGCCCGAAAGGCTCATCTGCTCCTCGATTGCGGTCCGCAGATTCTGCATAAGATGGAACCGATCAGCCACCTGGCGCGCTTGCGGTGCACCCTCGCGAACAGCTTGCGCATAGAGCCCGCATCGGTCTCGGCTCACGATCTCGACAGAAGGGTGCCGCTCCAGCCATTGCGCCGCACTCGCCACACTCCTGTCCTCAAGGATATCGACAACCGAACGGCGCTCCAGGTCCACGATCATCGTGCCGTGACGCCATGATCGCCGCCAGCTCCAGTCATCGATGCCAACAACCCGAACCGTGGAGTTGTAGTGAGCGACCGCGGCATCCCGCTTCAGCTGCCGCAGGATCGTGTCGTCGCTGACTGGCATACCGAGCCGACGCATCAAGCGCTCGCCGGGACGGCCGCCGGTGCTATGGCCGAGCAAACCGACAATCTCCGCGACCCTCCTTGTCCGGCGCGCATAAGGGGAAGCAATCGTCGGCAGACGGTCGGTGAATGTTTGTCGTTCACATTTCTGATGTGCGCACCGCCAGCGGCTCAACCGAAGCTTCACCGTCACGGTCTTGCCCTGGACCGGCAGATCCTGAAGGCTGCGGTTGGACCAGCATGCCGACTTCGGGTCCGTCGTCCGCAATCGGGGCAAATGCCGAACGCCGGTCCGGCAGCGGAAACAACCCATCTGTGATCATCAGTGAGCGCGACACCCAGAACTTTGATCCCTGGGCCGGGCGACCATTTCGTTTTCGTTCGCATGCCCGCCAATAACGGCAGCATCACTAACGGCGAATGAACCACACAAATTGAGGAAGACCCTAATTAACTGCCAAGCGACACGTGATCGCGGAAGGTGTTGGCCGGCGAGCTTTTTGTGCTTGGATCTATATTAGCCGATCACCGCAGCCTGCCACTGCGCTTTGAGCTCGTAACTTTTGCCACTGCCGGCTTCCGCCAGAAGGATGACTCGGTTTCGCTTCTTAAGTTCTGGCCAGCTCAAGTGACCGCTGAGACGAGGATCGAATAGAAGCGCCGGTGTCTTCGCCTCCTCACGCGAAACGATCCGAAATCGCCGGTCCAGATCGACAAAATTGCCACTCATGGCGCAAGGAAAAGAGCTGCAGCATAAACTGCAAGCGGTATGATTGCGCTAGGCGCTTTGGTCGGCGACCTGGTCTTCCAGCGCTTTGAGCTCCTTAGCCCTCGCAATCTCGCGAGCAATCCGGCCCAACAGCCGAGGCGCCAAGACGGTTTCCCGTGCGATGGACAAGCCAAGTATGCGCCGGTCAAATTCGTGCTCCTTGCCCTTGTGGAAGAGTGACAACGCGGTGTCGGGCACATAGTGCGACACACGTTCCTGGTCGCCGTTCCTGTAGGTGATCGATGCCGATGTCGCCATTCGCGCGCCAGGATCGCTGTCGCCAAGGCGGATTTCTTTCACCGTCGCGAGCAGTGCAGGATCTTCAAGTACTGACTTAAGTGCAGTGGCGAGAGTGCGAGCCCCTGCGAAAGCATCCTCGGGCAAACCGGCCGGCCGAAGCTTGCGCAGGCCGGTCGCCCGCCTGGCCCCGCACCCACGCCGGCCCGGGGCCACGGCCAGAAATGCCCCTACGGATTGATCGGGTTGTTGGTATTAGGGGGTGGGGGCCCGCGGGGGGCGCCGCCAGGGGGGGAGTGGAAAC